>NZ_JACAPN010000045.1:10654-10792 GCF_013385665.1 Pseudomonas sp. D4002 | reverse complement strand
AACAGATCTGCTTTTCTGTGGGAGCGGGCTTGCTCGCGAAAAACCTGAGGTCGCCGCGTTCATTCAGAATGCCCGCGTCATCGTTAACGACCTTCGCGAGCAAGCCCGCTCCCACATTTTGGACCGTGCCCGCTTTAG
>NZ_JACAPN010000045.1:0-10480 GCF_013385665.1 Pseudomonas sp. D4002 | reverse complement strand
CAAGAGCGTTTTGCTTACTTTGCGCTGTTCAAAAGTGAGCCGCTGTAAGAGCGGAACCCATTTCAGCCATAACCGAAGAAACGGATATGTACTCAATCAACCCCGACCCACCTCAACATCCCTCCCCGAAGCCCCAATCCTGCGCAACAAAGGCAACACCTCCGCCCCCACATGAATCGACTCTTCCAGATGCGGAAACCCCGAGAGAATAAAGCTGTCCACCCCAAGCTGGTGATACTCCTCGATCCGCTCCGCCACCCGCTCATAACTCCCCACCAGCGCGGTCCCGGCCCCGCCCCGTACCAGGCCCACACCGGCCCAGAGGTTGGCCGAAACCTCCAGCTCCCGCGCCCCACGCCCACGGCCTTTCATCAACTCGGTCTGGCGACTCTGCCCCACCGATTCATACTTGGCCATCTGCCGCTGCGCCTGGTCAATGGCGTCCTTGGGAATCTCCTCCAACAGCCGCTCCACATGCGCCCAGGCCGCCTCGTCAGTGCGATCGGCAAAGATGTGCAAGCGCAACCCAAAGCGCAACGTCCGCCCCTGCATTGCGGCCAACTCACGCATCCGCAGCACCCGCTCGGCAATCATCGCCGGCGGCTCACACCACATCAGGTACGTCTGCCCATGGGCAGCCCCCACCTGCTCGGCAGCCTCGGAGGCGCCCCCAAAATAGATCGCCGGCACCTCGGCCCCAGGCGCCACCGGCGTGTTGATCCCACTGCGGTAGTAGCGCCCCGGATGCGCCGGCTGCTTGCCAGCCCACACCGCCTGGAACACCTGCAAAAACTCCGCAGTACGCGCATAACGCTCATCGTGTTCGAGAAAGTCCCCCAACGAACGCTGCTCAAAACGGCTGGACCCCGTCACCACATGCAACGCCAGGCGATTCTCGCTGAGCAATTGCAAGGTCGCCGCACGGTGGGCGGTATAGGCCGGCAGCTCCATGCCTGGTCGCAACGTCAGGAGGAATTTAAGCCGCCGCACCTCCTGGGCCAGCACCGCGGTAATCAGCCACGGATCCTCGAAACCGCTGGCGGTGGGCACCATGATTCCGTCGAACCCGGCCTGTTCGGTAGCCCGCACGATCTGGCGCAGGTAATCGAGGGTGGGGGCACGTTCGCCTTGCTGGAACAGCCCGACCTTGGGCAGGCCGCTGCTGGTGAGGTGGCGACCGTCGCCATTGGTGGGCAGGAACCAGTCGAGCTGGATCGGGGGGCGAACCTCAGTGTTCATGGTGCAGGCGCTCCTTGCGCAGGCCGTGTTGAAAAAGCAGCGGCAGGATCTGTTCACCAAAGCGCAGCACTTCGCCGACCGCCGGGCCGCCTTGCAGGATGATGTGGCCAAGGCCCAGGCCGTGCAGTTCCTGCAGGCGCGTGGCGATTTGGCGGGGCGTGCCCACCAGGATCAACGGTTGGCCAGGGTGCAGTTGCAGCAGGTTCGGGTGGATCTCCCACTGGCGCAACGGGTGACGGTCGCGGGGCACGGTGGCGATGCGGTGGTTGGGCAGGTCCTGGGTCGGCAGCAGGGCGGCGGCAGTTTCCCAGGCCAGGTCCTCGCTGTCGCCGATGACCAGGCCGAAGGTACAGGCAAGGGCCAGGCCCGGCTGAAGCTGGCGCCAGCGTTGTATTTCCTGGGCCAGCCACTGCGGATGCCCAGGCCGCAACAGGCAGACCTGGGCGTGGCCAGCCACCAGCGCGTGGCTTTGGCTGTCGTCCAGCACCAGTGGCGGCGCGGGCAGTTCGCGGCGGGCGACGCCGGCGTTTTCCAGTTGGAAATAGCGGCCTTGATAATCCAGGCCGCCGTCATTCGGTGCCAGCAGTTGTTGGAGAATCTCCAGGTATTCGCCGATGCGTTCGCTGCGCTGGTCGCGGTTCAGCCATTCGCCAAACGCACTGCGCAGGCTGCCTTGTTCGCCGTCGGGCAAGTGCAGGCGCACCCGGTGGCTGCTGATCGATTGCAGGCTTTGCAGGGTGGTGGCCAGGGCCGCCGGCAGCATGACTTCCGGCGGTACGCTCACCGACAATTGCACCCGTCGGGTGTGGGCGCATAACGCCGCCGCCACCCCGAGGCTGTCGGCACACAGCGCGCCGCCGGGGATCCACAGGCCGTCGATGCCGGCGTATTCCACCGCCTGGGCCAGCTGGATCCATTGCCCCGGCCGCGCCGCCCAGTCGGGGGTACAGAGGGGCATCAACCAACTGAATTCAAGGGGCATACACGGGCTCCATAGTTTGGCATCAGCATCACGCGTCGTCGTAGCAGCTGTCGAGCCCCGGCGAGGCTGCGTTCGCGGTGTATCTGACACACCGCTACGCAGCCTCGTTTCACTCGACAGCTGCTACGGGAGCTGACGCTTTCAGGGTGTTTGATCATCCTACTCTCGTCCTCGCCATCCGAGGGCCGGGGCGATGTCCCGGGCGATGATTTCCAGGCGCTTGAGGATCTGCGCCTGGGTCGAGCTTTCGGCCTGGACCACGGCGATCACGTAGTCAGCATAGGGCAGCAGGGACGGGTCCTGTTGCAGGCTGGCGATCACTTCGTCGGGATGGCCGTGGTGCACGTTCATCAGGCGCAGGTGCTCCTGCAGGTCCACGGCTTGATCAATCAGACCTTCGCGTTGCAGGCGCGGGATGTGGCGCTCGATATCCACCGCCAGTTCCGCTTGGGCACTGGCGCGATCCGCTGCCGGGAAAATTGCCCGCACCACGCCGATTCTCGGTGGGCGATCGGTGCGGGTCCAGGCATTCAAGTAGGCATCGGCCAGGGGTTTTTGCACCGTCAGCGGATCGTGGGTGGCGGTGCCCAGCAGCAAGCCGTTGCCCTGGCTGGCGGTGTATGCCGCGCCTTCGAGGCTGCCGTGGGAGTGCCACAAGCGGCTGCTCAAGCCGGTTGCTGGCGGTTGCAGGGTCAGCGCGCTGTGGGGCGTCAATGCCTCGCCGTCGAGTAACTGCTGGACCTGCTGCTGGTGTTCGCTGAAATCGACCTGGCGTTGCACGGCATCACGGCCAAACGCGCTGAAATTGTCGAGGTTGGCGCCGCCGCTGCCCAGGCCCAATTGCACCCGGCCGCCGCTGAGGGCATCGAGCACACTGGCGTCTTCCGCCAGGCGGATCGGGTCTTCGAAAGGAAGCACGATCACCCCGGTGCCCAGTTCGATATGCCGGGTTCGCTCGGCCACCGCCGCCAGCAGTACCAGCGGTGACGGCAGCCGGCCAAAGCCGTTGCTCAGGTGGTGCTGGGCAATCCAGCCACCGTCGAAACCGAGGGCCTCGGCGACTTCGAATTGTTCGATCAGGTCGCGGTAGACCTGCTGTGGATCGTCGCCAAAGGCGTGGCTGAGAAAGCCCAGTTTGAAGCTCATGTCAGGGTTCCTTGGGGCAGTGTCGGTTGCCAGCCGAGGGCCGGGGCGATCTGTTCGCGGATGATTTCCAGGGCACGGATCGCCTCCCGCAGCGGGGTGCTGGCGGTCTGTACTTGCAGCACCAGGTGGTCGTTGGCCGTCAGGCTCGGCCCTTGCTGCAACTGCTCGATGATCTGCTCGACCGGGCCGTGCAGGATGCCGAGGCGCCTGAGGGTGGCGTCGAAATCATCATCCACCGGCGCCTTGTACACGCCGATACTCTGTTGGCGTTGCACGTAGGCCTGGATATCGTTGCGCGTGGCGGCGTCCGGGTTCGGGATCAGCGCCTGTACCCGGGTGACACGGGGCGGGGTGCCGTTGTCACCGGTCCAGGCGTTGCGATAGCGGTTGACCAGTTCTACCCCGGCTTCGGGCGGCAGGTGCGGGTTGGGCGCCATGATCAGGCCGTGGCCGCGCTCGGCCACACGTTCCACCCGTGAGGTGGCTTCCCAGATTCGCTGCCCAAGGCCGGCTGCCCGTGGCAACAGGCGCGAGCCGCTGTCGGTCAGGGGGGCGTTGCCCAGGGCATGGATCAACTGTTGCAGGTGCTGCTCATAATCGCGGTGGCGCGCCTCAGGCTCACGACCGAATGCGGTGAACGTGTCGGGATCAAAACCCGCACCCAGGCCCAGCTCCAGCCGGCCATTGCTCAACAGGTCCAGCACCGAGGCGTCTTCCGCCAGGCGCAGCGGCGCTTCCTGGGGCAACACGATAATCCCGGTGCCCAGGCTGATCCGGCGGGTGCGCTGGGCGATGGCGGCAAGCAATACCAGGGGCGAGGGCAGGCGGCCGTTTTCGCTGGCGAAGTGGTGCTGCGCCACCCAGCCACTGTCAAAGCCCAACTCTTCGGCGACCTTGAACAACTCCACGGTGTCGCGGTAGACCTTGGGCTCGAAGCCGGGGCTGTAGACCCGGCTGAGAAACCCCAGGGAAAAACGCGAACTCATGGCTGCACCTCGCGGGCCAGTTGTTTTTGCAGGGCGGGGCCGGCGTTGATCGACTCCGGCAGGCCGCTGAACGGGCTGATGGTCAAGTAACCCTTGTTGAGCCATACCGCCTCATCCTGCTTCTGCTGCTCGGCGGTGGCGGCGGGGCTGTACTGGAAGCCGATGCCGGGTTTGCCCGGCAGCTTGAATTGCTTGAGGTCGTCGGTGTACACCGCTTCAAAGCCCACGTAGCTGCCGATGCGGGTGAGTTTCACGCCCTTGATCTGTGGGTCTTTTGGCAGGTTGATATTCAGGCCCAGGCCCTTGGGCAAGAGCGCGCCGTCGGGCTGGCGATGCTGGTCCAGGGCATTGACCAGTTTCGCCACCAGTTGCGCCGCGCGTTGTGGGTCTGCCTCCTTCAAATCGGTGCTGACCGCCAGCGCCGGAATGCCCGCCTGCACCGCGACACTGGCGACGTTGAACGTGCCGGAAGCGCTGTTGATCGCCCCCAGGTTATTCCCGGGGTTGGGGCCGACGATCACCAGGTCAGGGTGGGGCATGACTTTTTTCAGGCCCATCAGCAAGGCCATCACCGGCGTGCCGCTGATTTCTATCTGCACGTCTTTGCCGGCGCATTCGGGGCTTTGGCACACGCCGTTTTCAGTGGTGCTGATGTAGTAACTGTCGGGGTAGGCCGGGTCGTCGTCATGGCCAACGGTGACTTCGCGACCAAAGAAAAACGCACCGCCCCGTGCGCTCTGGTCGGCCTGCGGTGCGGCAATCCGCACCGTATGCCCCTGGGCCTTGAGCTCGGTGTACAGGGCGCGAATATTGGGGTGCTGATAACCGTCGTCGTTGCTCAGCAAAATGTTCAGGGCAAAGGCCTTCGAGACGAACAGGCTGCCGACTGCCAGCATCCATGCGCTGCGCTTCATGGTGTAACTCCCTGGGTAAAGCGATTGGCCGGGCGCGGCAGGCCGAGGTTTTCCCGCAGGGTGGTGCCTTCGTATTCGGTGCGGAACAGCCCGCGTTGCTGCAGCAGTGGAATCACCTGCTCGACGAACAGGTCGATGCCGCCCGGGAAGTACGGGAAGAACACGTTAAACCCGTCACAGGCACGGGCTTCGAACCACTGCTCGAAGAAGTCGGCAATGTCTTCGGCGGTGCCGATTACCGGGTTGCCGGCGGTCAGGTGCAGGTACAGCTGGCGGATGCTCAGGTTCTGGCTGCGGGCCAGTTCCAGCAGTTTGTCGCGACGGCTGCCGCGCTGGCCTACCGGGGTTTCCGGCAGCGGGCCGTCGAGGTCGTAGCCCGACAGGTCGATGTCATCGCCCAGGGTGTCGGCCAGGAAGCGCAGGCCCAGCACCGGGTCCACCAGGGCCTGGAACTCTTCGAACAGCGCCTGGGCCTGTTCGCGGGTTTCGCCGATAAACGGGGTGACACCGGGCAGGATCTTGATGTGGTCGGGGTCACGGCCAAAGGCGGCGGCGCGTTGCTTGATGTCTTGATAGAAAGCCTGGGCGCCGGCCAGGTCATGGTTGACCGCAAAAATCAGCTCGGCAACGCGGGCGGCGAGGGCCTTGCCGGGTTCCGACGCACCGGCCTGCACCAGCACCGGATGGCCCTGTGGAGGGCGGGCGACGTTGAGTGGGCCACGTACGGAAAAATGTTCGCCGCGATGATTCAGGGTGTGCAGTTTGGCCGGGTCGAAATACTCCCCGCTGGCCTTGTCGCGGGTGAAGGCGTCGTCGTCCCAGCTGTCCCACAGGCCCTTGACCACGTCGTGGAATTCTTCGGCGCGCTGGTAGCGGTCGCCATGGTCGATATGGGTTTCGCGGCCGAAGTTCCAGGCCTCATCCGAGACCACCGAGGTCACCAGGTTCCAGGCGGCGCGCCCCTTGGACAGATGGTCGAGGGAGGCGAACTTGCGGGCGATATGGTACGGCTCGTTGTAGCTGGTGGTGGCGGTGGCGATCAGGCCGATGTTGCTGGTGACGGCTGCCAAAGCGGCCATCAGGGTCAAGGGTTCGAAGTGTTCGGCGCGGGCAGTGCGGCTGAGGGCGTCATGATGATGGCCCCACAGGGCGACCACGTCGGCGACGAACAAGGCGTCGAATTTGCCGCGCTCGGCGGTTTGCGCGATGTGTTTGAAGTGCTCGAAATCCAGGCTGGCATCCGCCTGGGCCAGGGGATGGCGCCAGGCTGATACATGGTGGCCGCTGTTGGCCAGGAAGGCCCCCAGCTTGAGTTGATCGGTACGTCGGGTCATGGGCAGGCTCCCGCAAAAGGTCAGGCGCAGGGCCGGCGAACCGGCCCCGCGGGCTGGGTCAGAAGGCGTACGTCACGCCGGTGTACCAATAGCCACCGGTGGTGCCGTAAGGCGAAAAGGTACCGTACGGGAAGCCGCCGGAACTGCTTACCAGGTCGGTGCGTTTCGGGTACTTGTTGAACAGGTTGTTGGCCCCCGCATTCAGGGTCACGGCCTTGGTAAGGTGGTAGTCGATGTTCAGGTCGGTGATCCAGGTCGGCGCGAAGTTGCGGTCGTAGATCTCGGCGGTGCCGTACTCGGTGTAGGAGCCGTAGCGGGTCAGGTTGAGGCTGGTTTCAACCTTGTCGTAGGTCCAGGTGGTGCCCAGCAGCAGCTTGGATTGCGGCAAGCCGTACTTGAGGTTGCCCTGGCGCTGGCGGTCATAGCCACCGTCCGGGCCGAGGGCCTGGGCGGCCACGGTCGAGGCGTGGATCGAGTCGATCTGGGTGGTGTTCCAGTTGAAGCCGGCGCTGTATTTCAGGCTGCCATAGGCACCGATGTCCTGGCGGTAGTCGCCCACCAGGTCGACGCCGCGGGTGGTGGTGTCGAGGGCGTTGGTGAAGTAGGTCACCGCCTGGTTCGGGTTGAGCCCGGCGGCGGCGAGGATCGCGCTGATTTGCGGCGTGCCGCCCAGGTAACCGGTCTGGGCGATGCGGTCCTTGATCACGATCTGGTAGGCATCCAGGGTGATGTTGGTGTTGTCAGTGGGTTGCAGGGTCAGCCCGATGCTGTAGTTGGTCGACTTTTCAGGCTTGAGGGTGGTCGCGCCCAGGGCCTTGGCCACATCGGAGTTCACCGCCACGTTGCGGTAGTCGAACAGTTGCCCGTTGACGCTGGTTTGCGAGGTGGAGCTGTAGATCTGCTGGGCCAGGGACGGTGCGCGGAACCCGGTGCTGACGGTGCCGCGCAAGGCCAGGATCGGGGTCAGCTGGTAGCGGGTGGAGAACTTGCCGTTGGTGGTGGTGCCCGAGCCGTCGTTGTAGTGCTCGTAGCGCCCGGCCAGGTCCACGTGCCATTTGTCGGTGAGGTCCTGGCCGATCTCGCCGTAGCCCGCGAGGCTGATGCGGCTTTTTTCGGCGGCGTCGGCCGGGGTGGTACCGGCACCGGAAATGGTCCCGGGTGGAATGATCGCGCCGTTGGCACCGGTGTCGAACGGCCCGCTGGCGTAGGAGGCGAGGTCACCCTTGCCGATCTTGTAGTCTTCGTAGCGCTGTTCCAGGCCCCAGGAAATCTGCGTCGGCTTGTACAGGCCGAGGTCGAAGGCGCGGGTCAGGTCGAGGTTGTTGGTCCACTGGCTGAAGGTTTTTACGCCGGTGTCGACCGAGGTCGGTGAGTTCGGGCCGTAGCTCAGGTTGTAGGTGTCGGTGAGGGTGGCCCGGGCATGGTCCTGGCCGTAGGTGCTCGACAGGTCATAGTCCCAGCCGGCGGCCTGGCCCTTGCCGCCAAACGCCACCTGGAAGTCGTCTTCGATGAAGCGCAGGTTGTCTTCGATACCTTCCGGGTACGGGGTCTGGATACCGTTGAACGACGGCGGCTGGTGGAATGCCAGGGGCTTTTCCGAGTTGCGGTGGGTGTAGGTCGAGAACGAGTACAGGGTCAGCGCGTCGGCGACCGGCAGCTCGGCGTTGTAGCCGAGGCTGAAGTTCTTCGCCTCGGGCAAGCCGGTGCCGTAGTAGGTGTGGCGTTGGCTGGTGTTGCCGGCACTGTCGGTGTACGGCGCCGCATCGGAACGGTCCGAGACGTCCTGTTTCTTCACGTCCAGGGCGAGGTTGATGAAACCGTCGTTGGGCAGGGCCAGGCCGACATTGCCGGTTTGACGCACGGTTTCGCCGTCGCCGTTTTCATAGTTCTGGCCGTAGGTGGTGGACAAGCTGCCGCCGTGGTCGGTTTGCTTGAGCACGATGTTGATCACGCCGCCGATGGCGTCCGACCCGTATTGCGCCGAGGCGCCGTCACGCAGGACTTCGATGTGATCCACCAGGGCGGTGGGGATCATGTCCAGGTCCACCGGTTGCGAGCCGGAGTTGAGGGAGGTGGCGTTGTTCAGCAGCGCGCTGTTGTGGCGGCGCTTGCCGTTGACCAGCACCAGCACCTGGTCGCCGTTCAAGCCGCGCAGGCTGATGGGGCGCACGATCGAGGTCGAACCGAAGCCCGACGAGGCCGGCTGGTTGAGGGACGGCAGCACCTTGCTCAAGGCACGGGTCAGGTCGCCCTGGCCGGTGGCGAGCAACTGCTTGGAAGAAATCACGTCCACCGGCGCCGGGCTGTCGGCCAGGGTGCGGGCCTGGCCACGGTTGCCGATGACCACGACGGTGTCCAGGGGGTTATCGCTGGCCGGGGCGTCGGCGGCGAGGGTCAGGCTGCTGTAGCTGACGGCCTCGCACACGGCGAGGAACAACAGGGTATGGGCGAAAGCCTTGCCGGGTTGGCGGCGGCCTGCGGCGCGTGATGGATTCATGATGTGCAACACTCCAGTGTGGTTAGGCAACGGGCCTTGTTCGAGGACGGCTTGTTAAGTTCAAGCTCTGGTGGAGGCAGGAGAGCAAAGGCTGTGCCATCGCTGAAAAGTCTTGGATAACAAGGAGTTGTTGGAGGGTTTACGGGGCGGGTGGTGTTTTTCTAACAGGCGGGAGGGCAGGGTGTTGGTTTTTGTGCAGGGGATTTTTTCGCGAAGCTGCTAGCGTACGCTGGGCCGGGGGAGCGCCTCCTTGGCACACCCCTTGCTCTCCCCACGCCATACCTAAACCCAAGGAAGCTTTTCTGTATGCCTAGACCTGGCCCGCGCAACGCCCTCACTGATATTCCCGGCCTGGAGGTTGGCCACGCCACAGACCTGTACGCCGACACCGGCGTCACGGTGATCCGCCCGGATGGTTTCTGGACTGCCAGTATCGACATTCGCGGTGGAGGCCCAGGTGGTCGCGAAACCGCGGCGCTGGAGCCGGAGAACATGGTGGGCCAGCTGCACGCGCTGGTGTTTGCCGGTGGCTCGGTGTTTGGCCTGGCGGCGGCGGATGCGGTGGCGGCGAAGTTGTCCCAGGACCAGGTGGGGTTGCATTTGAAGCCGGGTGCGCCGGCGATTCCTATCGTGCCGGCGGCGGTGTTGCATGATTTGGCGAATGGCGGGGACAAGGATTGGGGCCTGGAGCCACCTTACCGGCGGCTGGGGTTTGAGGCGCTGGCCAATGCCGGTCCGGAGTTTGAGCTGGGCTCTGTCGGGGCCGGGCGTGGGGCCATGGCCGGGGTGCTGAAAGGCGGGCTGGGGACGGCGTCCCTGGATTTGGGCGATGGGTTGGTGGTTGCCGCGTTGGTGGTGGCTAACCCGATTGGTTCGGTCTACATGCCGGATGGCGAGACGTTCTGGGCCTGGCCCTGGGAGGTGGCGGGGGAGTTTGGCGGGGCGCGGCCGGTGACGGAGATGGATTGCAGTGATCCGATGCCGGAGTTGTCGCGGCTGGATTCCATGGGGCGTCTGCAAGCGGGGGCCAATACCACGCTGGTGGTGGTGGCGAGTACGGCGCGGTTGACGGTGGCGGAGTGCAAGCGGGTGGCGATCATGGCGCAGGACGGGATTGCCCGGGCGGTGCGGCCAGCGCATTTGCCGTTTGATGGGGATACGGTTTTTGCGTTGGCTTCGGGGGCAGTGGAGGTGGCGGATGGGCCTCGGCGGCAGGTGGAGATTGGGCGGATTGGGTCGGCGGCGGCTGATTGTGTGGCTCGGTCGATTGCTCGGGGGGTGTTTGCTGCGCGGGGTTAGGGTGGGGTGTATATCCGTTACTCCGCGGGCCGCCGCGACGGGCCATCCATGGCCCGGCGCGGCTAAACCGGCGTCCTGCCGGT
>NZ_JACAPN010000044.1:134096-201988 GCF_013385665.1 Pseudomonas sp. D4002 | reverse complement strand
CATAGAATCTCCCACATTTGGATCTTCGTCATGTTGAAGATGGAGTTCTGCTCAAGCGACTTAGAACCCGCGATGCTTCTTCAGATGATCATTGATCTTCGCCGCCGGAACCTTCTGCAGGCTGCACAGCAATTCGTGTGACAACTCCCGCAACCCGTGGGTGCGCCGCAGTTCCTCGGCCAGATGCGCGGTAAGGTTCGCCGCCATCTCCGCGTCCGCCATCGCCCGGTGAGCCTTGCCGGTGTGGGGCAGTTGGGCAAACGAGGTCAGGGTACCCAGCTTGTGGTTCGGCGCCGCCGGCATCAAGCGTCGCGCCAGCAATAGCGAACAGGCAAACTTCTGCAAACGCGTACGCCGGATCAACCCCAGCTCGAAATCCCAGAACTTCTGGTCAAACGCGGCGTTGTGGGCCAGCAGCGGCGTGGTGCCGACAAACTCGTTCACCTCGTTCATCACCCGCTCCGCCGACGGTGCGGTGCGCAGCATGGCGTTGCTGATGCCGGTCAGTTGCTCGATAAACCCCGGCACACGCACACCAGCGTTCATCAGGCTCTGGTAGCGGTCCACGATCTGGCCCTGCTCCAGGATGACCACGGCGATTTCCGTGGCCCGGCAGCTGCTGCTCGGCTGGATGCCGGTGGTTTCAAAGTCGATGACCGCTATACGTTCCAAACCTGTTCCAACTCCGTCAAAAATCTATTTAAGCAGCAACGCGCCTTCAATCGGCACGTAGCGGCTGGCGGCGCGTATCAATGAGTTGGCCGTCAGCCCCGGCACGCCGTAGGCCACGGCTTCGACGCCGTGCTTGCTGATGATGCGGTCCAGCAGCATGTCGAAATCACCGTCGCCGGAGGCCAGCACCACTTCGTCGACATGGGCGGCGGCGTCCATGATGTCGATGGTGATGCCCACGTCCCAGTCGCCCTTGGCCGAGCCGTCGCTGCGCTGGATGTAAGGCTTGAGCTTCACGGTAAAACCCAGGTTGCGCAGGATCTGCTGGAACTGCTGTTGCTTGCTGTCGCCACGGTCGATGGCATAGGCATACGCCTCGACAATCTGCCCGCGCTGGCTGATATCAGCCCACAGGGCGGCGTAGTTGAAGTGACAGCCGTACGCCTGGCGCACGGTGTAGTAGAGGTTTTGTACATCGGCGAACACGGCTATCTTTTTCACCGCAAATCCTCATGACACGCGCATGGACCCCGGACTCAAGGGCCCGGAAAGGTTGCCAGTATGCCAGCCACAAGGGAGTTTCCGAGAAAAATCAGCCCGGGGCGACGAAGCGCCCCGGTTGAGTGTGGGTCAGACGAAGGAATCGTCGTCGCCAAAGGAGGAGGAGTCGTCGGAATAGTCGTTGTCGGCGAAGCTGTCGGAGGCGTTGTCGCTGCCCCAGCTGTCGTTGCCGGCATATTTCTGGTCGTCGTTGCCCCAGTTGCCGTTGTCGCTGGCCGGGGCCGGCTCTTCGCGGATGATCTCTTCAACCACTTGCGGTTGTTGCGAGTTGTGGCTGAACAGGCTGCTGATGCCTTCTGCCAGCATCACACCACCGGCCACGCCAGCTGCGGTTTTCAGGGCGCCGCCGAGGAAACCGCTGCCAATCGGCGCTGCGGGTGCCTGTTGGGGCTGCTGATAGTTCTGCTGGGGAGCACCGTAGTTCTGCTGCGGCGCAGGTTGCCCGCCAAACGACGGACGCGCTGGTTCACGCCAGCCACCGCCCGACGACGCAGGTGCGCTCTGGGTCGGCTGCGGGTCACGGGAACCGCCGCCGAAAATGCTCGACAGGAAACCGCCACTGCTCGGTGCAGGCTGCGCCGCCTGGGACCTGGCCTGTTGCAGTTGGTCCTGCAACTCCTGGATCTGCTGGGCCTGCTGCTTGTTCTGCGCATCGAGGCTCTTGATCGCGTGCTCTTGCACCAGAATCGACTGGGTCATGTAGTACGCAGCGGCCGGTTGGCGAGTGACGTGTTCCTTGATCCGCGCTTCAGCCTGGGCGTCGCGGGGGGCTGAGTCCGTTTCGGCTTGCTGCAACCGTGAAAACAGTCCGTCGATCAGGGTTTGTTCTTCGCTGTTCATGGCGACCTCGTTAGATTGCCGGTAGAAATCTTCGCCTTGCGCACGATGTGCAAGGTACAACCCAGTTATGGGGCTGTTGCTGATTGTTTCAATGGTCTTTACGCAAGGTTTACGTTTGCTTGCATCTGCTCATGATCGGTTAAAGTAACGCCCTTGCTTTTCGGCCTGTGAAGACCCTGATGAATCCGTTAGACGTATTGCGCGACTCCTTCTTCTTTTTCAAGCGCAACCTGGGCGCCATCGTGCAGTTGTGCCTGCCACTGGTGATCCTCGAAGCCCTGCTGCAACAGGTGCTCGACCACACGCTCGGCCCAGATGCGTTTCCCGGTTACAGCGTGGTGATCGGGCTGCTGGTGTACCCGCTGTACACCGGCGCACTGATCCTGTTCCTCGACGCCCGCACCCGGGGTGAATCGCCGCGCACCCTGGATGTGCTGGCCATGGCCCTGACCCTGTGGCCGCGCTTTGCCCTGCTGACGGCAATCAGCACGCTGCTGATCCTGCTGGGCCTGTCGCTGTATTTCCTGCCCGGCCTGTGGCTGATGGTGGTGCTGGCCTTCGCTGAATACCTGCTGGTGCTGCGGGGCATGTCGGCGCTGTCGGCCATGAAGGAAAGCCTGCGCCTGACCCGTGGGCATTTCTGGCGGATCCTGGTGTGCCTGCTGTGCGTGATGACCCCGCTGTGGTTGCTCAAGGGCGCCAGCGTGGCCGTCTATCCGGACCCGAACCCGCTGCTGGGCCTGCTGATCGACAGCGCACAGAGCTTCCTGCAACTGTTCACCAGCGTGGTGTTGTTCCGCCTGTTCATGTTGATTGGTGGCGACGCCGACGCGCGGTGATATGCTCCGGGCCTGTCCTGCAACGCCATAAGCCGAGCCGATGACCCGACTACTGCGCATTACCTTGCTGGGCCTGCTGATCCTCGCGGCCCTGCTGAGCGGCTTGATCTACAGCCTGACCTGGCGCCCTGCCGACAAGGAGACCCTGCCCATCCGCTGCGTCGCGCCCCGTGCGCCGACCCTGCTGCCTGGGCAGGCGCTAAAGGTCATGACCTGGAACGTGCAGTACCTGGCGGGCAAGAACTACGTGTTCTGGTACGACACCCCGGACGGCAGCGGCCCGGACGACCGCCCGACCGTTGAAGACATGGCTTCAAGCCTCGACGAAGTGGCGCGGGTGATCCGCGACGAGCAGCCCGACATCCTGCTGTTGCAGGAAGTCGACGAAGGCGCCAAGCCTTCCAGCTACCAGGACCAACTGGCCTTGCTCCAGGAACGCCTGGCCGACCTCTACCCGTGCAGCGCCCAGGCCTTCGACTGGAAAGCCGACTTCGTGCCCGACCTGCATATCTTCGGCAGCGTCGGCCGCAAGCTGGTGACCATGAGCCGCTACCAGATCGAACACGCCGAGCGCCTGCAATTGCCGGTAGCACGCGCCAACCTGATCAGCCGTCAGTTCCAGCCCAAGCCCGCGTTATTGCTGACCTACCTGCCATTGAGCGATGGCGGCCAGTTGGCCGTGCTCAATACTCGCCTGGACGGCGCGGCCCCCGGGCACAACGCCGTGCTGGAACAGGTGCAGGCGACCGTCAAGCTGGTGGATAAATTCGAGAGCCGTGGCACGCCATGGCTGATGGGTGGGGATTTCAACCTGCTGCCGCTGGGACAGTTCCTGCGCCTGGACCCCGGCAAGCGCGGGCAATACTCGCCGGACAGTGAGCTGCACCTGCTGTGGGAAAAGTACCCGATGATCCCGAGCAACAGCCAATCCAGCGGGATTGACCGGGACCAGTGGCTGACGTATTTCCCGAATGACCCAACCGTAGAGGGGCCGGATCGTACGCTGGATTACCTGTTCCACAGCTCGCGCATCAAGAAGGTTGAGAGCAAGGTGCGCCAGAGCGATACGGTGCGCATCTCCAATCATTTGCCGGTGATTGCGCGGTTCCTGTTGCCCGCCGCGCAGTAACTAACACTGCAAAACAGTGTGGGAGCTGGCTTGTGTGGGAGCCGGGCTTGCCCGCGATGCAGGCACCTCGGTCTATCCGACAGACCGAGGTGATGCCATCGCAGGCAAGCCAGCTCCCACATTAGATCTGCGATGTACTTACTTTCTCGGCTTGATCCGGGCAGTCGGTTCAGCAATCAACGGATCATCCGGCCAGTAATGCTTGGGATATCGCCCCTTCAAATCCTTCTTCACCTCGGCGTAAGTACTGCGCCAGAAGTTCGCCAGGTCCTGCGTCACCTGCACGGGCCGTCTGGCCGGCGACAACAGGTGCAGCTTGACCACCTGCCGCCCGCCGGCAATCCGTGGGGTGTCCGCCAGCCCGAACAATTCCTGCAAGCGCACCGCCAGAATCGGCGGCTGCTCGCTGTAGTCCAGCCGCACCGACGAGCCCGACGGCACCTTCAGATGGTGCGGCGCCAGCTCGTCCAACCGCGCCGGCAACGGCCACGGCAGCAGGTTATGCAGGAAGCTGGAAATATCCAGATTGGCGAAATGGCTCAGGCGCGACACCTTGCCCAGGTACGGCATCAACCAGTGTTCCAGGCTGGCAAGCAAGGCGCTGTCGCTGACATCCGGCCATTCACTGGCCTTGCCGCTATCCAGACCACGCAGCAGCATCACCCGCGCCTGCCATTGGCGCAGCTCCGGGGTCCAGGGCAGCAGTTCCAGGCCTTTGCGCCGCACCAGGTTGACCAGCGCCTGGCTGCGGGCGGACTCGTCGAGGCCGGTCAGCGGTTCGCGGCTGAGCACCAGTTCGCCGACCTTGCGCTGGCGTTCGGCCCGCAGCACGCCTTCGCGCTCATCCCAGTCAAGCTGGTCGACATTACGCACCTGCTCGGCCAACACCGAGTCGAACAGCGCCGGATCAAAATCCGCCGCGAGGTAAATCCGTTCTTCACGCTGGCCCTGGCGGCTGCCCAGATCGGCAATCACCAGCCAGGGTTGTTTCATCAGGCTGTCGGCTTCGGCGAACAACGCGGCACGGCCGTTGGCGAGACGGTATTCGGCACCGCCCGCCCGCCGTTGCTGGGCGACGCGGTCCGGGTAGGCCAGCGCCAGCAAGGCTCCGAGCCAGCGCGGATGATCGGGATCAGCCACCGGCTGCTCTGCCTTGCCTCTTAAATAGCCACGGTATTGCCGCGCCAGTTGGCGGGCACGCTGCACACCGCCCTGGGTGCCACGGGCCTTTTCTTCACCGGATAACAGGGCCAGGCGGCTGTGCAAATCCGCACCGGCACCACGCAGGATATCGCGCTCACCCAACAGTGCCGCCACGTCACAGGCCATGCTCGCCAGGCCCAGATCCTGACCACGCAGCAGCAAATGAGCGATTCGCGGGTGCGCCGGCAACCCGGCCATTTTCTGGCCGTGGGCGGTCAGCTTGGTATCGCTCAACGCTCCGAGGCGCTCGAGCAAATCCTGGGCCTGTGCATAAGCCGCGGTGGGCGGAACGTCGAGCCATACCAACTGAGTAGGCGCCACGCCCCAGCGACCCAATTGCAGGGCCAAACCGGAAAGATCCGCCGAGAGAATTTCCGCACTGGAATACGCCGCCAGCCCTTCATGTTGGTCTTCGGACCACAACCGATAACACACCCCCGGCTCCAGGCGCCCTGCCCGGCCGGCACGCTGGGTGGCGCTGGCGCGGGAGATGCGCTGGGTGTCGAGACGGGTCATGCCGCTGCCCGGGTCGAAACGCGGGACCCGCGCCAACCCGGCGTCGATCACCACGCGCACGCCGTTGATGGTCAGGCTGGTCTCGGCAATGTTGGTGGCCAGCACCACTTTGCGCTTGCCGGCGGGCGCCGGGTCGATGGCGGCGCGCTGGGCGGCCAGGTCCAGTTCGCCGTGCAGCGGGCATAGCAGCACATCGGGGTTATCGCCCAGCGCGTCAGCCAATTGCTGATTAACCCGACGAATCTCGGCCTGCCCCGGCAGGAACACCAGCACGCTACCGGTTTCATCATGCAGGGCTTCAAGGATGGTCTGCACCAACCGCGGTTCGATAAATTCTCCGGGCTGGAACGGCCGGCCCCAGCGCATCTGCACCGGGTACATGCGCCCTTCGCTGCGCAGGATCGGCGCGTCGTCCAGCAAACCGGCCAAGCGTTCGCCTTCCAGGGTGGCGGACATCAGCAGGATCTTCAGTGGCTGCTCGTCGCGAAACAGGTCTCGACCATTAAGACTAAGGGCCAGCGCCAGATCGGCGTCCAGGCTACGTTCGTGGAACTCGTCGAAGATCAACAAACCCACGCCGTCGAGTGCCGGGTCATCCTGCAGGCGCCGAGTGAGGATGCCTTCGGTGACCACTTCGATGCGGGTGTCGGGGCCGACCTTACTGTCCAGGCGAATGCGGTAGCCAACGGTTTCGCCGACCTTTTCCCCCAACTCGCTGGCCAGCCTTTCTGCCGCTGCACGGGCGGCCAGGCGGCGGGGCTCGAGCATCAGGATGGTTTGCCCGGCCAGCCAGGGTTCATTCAACAGCGCCAATGGCACCCGTGTGGTTTTACCGGCGCCGGGCGGTGCTTCGAGCACGGCTTCATGGCGCGTCGCCAGGGCGTCACGCAGGGCAGGTAAAACATCATCGATTGGCAACGAATTCATACTGGCTCCAAAGCAGAGCGGCGAGTATAACGGCGAACTGCCGGGTGTCGGTGGTGGTCTCAACGACACGGCCCCGTACTGACTGGAATGCGGTCAAAGGTGGGAGCGGGCTTGCCTGCGATAGCGGTGTGTCAGCCAACACCCCTGATACTGAACCACCGCCATCGCAGGCAAGCCAGCTCCCACACTTGATCATCGTCGCCTTGTAGACTGGCTTATAGTCACTTTCATTATGTTCAAGGAGAGTCCCATGCGTGTTGCTTCCCGTGTCATCGGCGGTGTTCTGGCCGTCACCCTGCTGAGCCAGTTGACGGCCTGCGGCTCGATTTTCTACCCCGACCGCCGGGGCCAGATCGACGGCAAGATCGACCCGGCAATTGCCGTGCTCGATGCGGTCGGCCTGCTGTTCTACGTGATCCCGGGCCTGATCGCCTTTGGTGTCGACTTCGCCACCGGCGCGATCTACTTCGAGCCGGGCAAAACCGCCCAGGTAGCTCCGGAAAAACTCCAGCAAGCCATCGGCGCCGACGGCAAGGTCGACAACGCCAAGCTGCAAACCATCATCCAGAAAGAAACCGGGCGCAATCTGCCGCTGGACGACCCGCGCATGATCCAGTTCAAGGGCAGCGTGCAACAACTCGCCACCCTGGGCCTGCAACCCGCCGCTTAAGGACTGACCCGCCCCATGACCACCAGTCCCGAACACGCCCGGCTGTTGCGCCTGGCCACCCGCGCTTCCGTCGGCGTGGCCTGTGTGCTGATTGTGACCAAGGCCATCGCCTGGTGGCTCAGCGGCTCGGTGAGCATGCTCGCCGGGTTGACCGACTCGCTGCTCGACGGCGTCACCTCGCTGCTCAACTTGCTGGCCGTGCACTACGCGTTGCGCCCGGCCGATGACGATCACCGGTATGGCCACGGCAAGGCGGAATCCCTGTCGGGCATGGCCCAGGCGTTGTTCATCGCCGGCAGTGCGGTGTTGATCGCCTTCCAGGCGTTCCAGCGTTTGCAGCATCCGGAACCTGTGGGCGCGCCATGGCTGAGTATTGGCGTGATCGTTCTGTCCCTGGCGTTGACGGCGGCGCTGCTGATCCTGCAATACCGGGTGATCCGCGAAACCGGCTCCAACGCCATCCGCGCCGACTCGCTGCACTATCGCTCAGACATGATGCTCAACGGCAGCATCCTGGTGGCGCTGGTGCTGGCGGCGTTTGGTTTTCATCAGGTGGACGCCTGGTTCGGCCTGGGCATCGCGGCCTACATTTTGTGGAGCGCCATCCAGATCGCCCGGGAAAGTTTTTCGGTGCTGATGGACGAGGAACTGCCGCCGGATGTCAGCCAGCACATGCTCGAACTGGCGTGCAGCGTGCCCGGTGTATTGGGTGCCCATGACCTGCGCACGCGGATTTCCGGCAGCCACTGGTTCGTGCAGTTGCACCTGGAGTTACCGGGGGAATTGAGTTTGTCCGTAGCCCACGGCATCAGCGACCAGGCCGCCGATGCCATCCACAACGCCTACCCGCGAGCCGAAGTGCTGGTGCACGCCGACCCGCAGGAAGTGGTCAAGGGCGCGAAGGCCTAGTACTGCACCTGATACCCGCGACTGCTCAGGCAGTTGCCCTGGGCCTGGCGGTAGGTTTGCACCACGGCCGGGTCGGGGGCGTAGGTGACGGTCCTTGGGTCAAAGCCACTTTGTTGCACCGCCCAGCGATAGCAGTCGTAACCATCCTGCTGGACCTGCGCCGGTGACTGGCCGTTGGCCGGGTAAGCCACCACGTCATAACCATTGCCCTGGGGCACGGGTTGCGGCGCTGGCGCGGCGGGTGGCGGCTGCACCACAACGTACTGCTGGCTGCTTTCTTCGTAGGTGTAATAGGCACCGGCGGCGAGGAAGAACAGCGCACTGCCCACCCACACTTCCCGCGCGTAGTCGGGCAGGTATTGCACGCGAATCCCGTAAGGCGGCGTCACGACGACATAGCGCGGGCCTTGTGGGCGATACCAGTAGCCACCCGAGAAGAAGTAGTCCTGGCCGCGATACGGCACGCGGTAATTGCGGTCGGGGAAGCGGTCGACGATGTAACCCGGACGGTATTGCGGGCCTGGGCCCCAGCCATTGCCGTGCCCGTCGGGGCGGCCTGGCCAGCGGTGATCGTTGGGGTGGTTATTGCCACCGCCGTTACCCCCGTTGAAGCCGGGCCGGCCCGGGCCACCCTGGCCGCCATTGCCGGCCTGCCAATGCTGGTTGCCGTCGTTGCGACGCGGGATGTCCTGGTAATTGCCCTGACGCGGTTCCTGGGTCTGGCGCACGGTGTCCGGGCGACCCTGGATCGGCAGGTTATTGGCCGGCTGCGGCGCCGGGTGCGGAGGTTGCTGTTGATTGCCTTGCGGGCGACCTTGCCACTGGCCACCCCCATTCGGGCGCTCGACACTCTGGTTCTGCGGCCGTGGCTGATTGTTTTCGAAATGCTGATTCTGCGGACGCGGCTGATTGTTCTCGGGCCGAGGGGCTACAGGGCGCGGTTGACTATTTTGTGGTCGCGGTTGGTTGTTCTGCGGCCGAGGCTGATTATTGCCTGGATGCCCTTCCGGGCCTCTTTCATGCTGACCACCGCCTTCCTGGCGTGGCGGGTCGTCGGCCATCACTTGCGCACCAACGCTCATCATCAGCAAACCAACACCTGCCAAACGCCAGATGCGCTTCATGCTATTCCTCACTGCGGATTAGGGCCTACACGTAAGACTGGAAAACCGGGGCCCGGTTCTGCGAGAGGTTATCAGTCACGAGAACTATTTTCGCAGGCAATAAAAAGGGGCGACCCGTCGGTCGCCCCTTGAGAGCTTCGTCCTGGCTCAACGCTTTTGACGTTGGCTCACCTCACGCCGTCTTGTGGACAGTGTGCAGCCCGGGGGCCGTGGCAACCCTGTGGGGTTGGCGGCCGCAGCCGGCCTTATTGGCGGGCTGCAGTGGACTGTATGTCCGGGCAGTGATTCTGTTGATAACTCTACGCCTCGGCCTCGGGCGGATGATTGCGAAGATTGCGTCAATAAACAGTGCTTGCGCAATTTTTAACCCTGGATAGATAATTCACCGCAATAGTTACGACAAAGGCCAGCCCCATGAGCAAACTTGACCGATACGACCTGAGTATTTTGGCGGAATTGCAGCGCGACGCGAGGATCTCCAACCAGGAGTTGGCCGAGCGCATCGGCCTGTCGCCTTCGCCGTGCTCACGCCGGGTCAAGCAACTTGAAGACGACGGCTACATCGCCCGCCAGGTCGCCTTGCTCGACCGCAAGATGCTCGGCCTGAGTCTCACGGCCTACGTGCTGATCGGCATGGACCGACACACCCCCGAACGTTTCGAGAACTTCGAAGCGGCCATCCGCACCCTGCCGCAAGTGCTGGAATGCAGCCTGGTGACCGGGATGGACGCCGACTATCAGTTGAAAGTGGTGGTGCCAGACATGGATCACTACCAGAAGCTGCTGCTGGGCCACCTGACCCGCATCGAAGGCGTCACCAGCGTGCGTTCAAGCTTTGTGCTGAACCAGGTGCTCAACAGCACCGAGCTGCCGCTGACCCACCTGCGCACTTAAGACCAGCGCGGAACAAATGTGGGAGCGGGCTTGCTCGCGAATGCGGTGTGCCAGGCACCGAATGTGCTGACTGATCCACCGCATTCGCGAGCAAGCCCGCTCCCACATTTTGACTGTGTTCCCGCAGGGTGGTAAGTCTGCGGCAGACCGACGCAGGTCAATGTCGCGCCGATTGCCCTGGCGTATAATCGGCGCCCTGCCCCAGCCGGAAACGACCCGATGAACTCGATTGATCCCGCCGTGTTTGAAGAATGGATGATGACCGGCCTGGTCAGCATCCTGATCATTTTCATGGGCTTTATCGTCTGGGACCTGGCGAAGAAATCCAAGGCCGGGCGCTTTGGCTCGATGATCCTGTTCTTCGTGCTGGGCCTGGGCGTTGCCGCGTTCATCATCAAAAGCGTGGTGATCGGCCTGATCGAGTCCGGCGCCTTATAAGCGCGCCGGCACTTCTTTCCATTGGCCTTGGTCCAGGCCGTCGATCGACCAGTCACCAATCCGCACCCGCACCAGACGCAGCGTCGGCAACCCCACTGCCGCCGTCATGCGCCGCACCTGGCGGTTACGCCCTTCACGAATCACCAACTCCAGCCAATGGGTCGGCACGCTCTTGCGAAACCGCACCGGCGGGTTGCGTGGCCACAGTTGTGGCTCGTCCAGTTGCCGGGCTTCGGCGGGCAGGGTCATGCCGTCGTTGAGCTCCACACCGTCGCGCAGGCGTTGCAGCTGTTCCTCGGTCGGTTCGCCTTCCACCTGCACCCAATAGGTTTTCGCCAGCTTGTGCTTGGGGTCCGCGATGCGCGCCTGCAATTGGCCGTCGTTGGTCAGCAGCAACAGGCCTTCACTGTCACGGTCCAGGCGCCCGGCCGGGTAAATGCCGGGGATGTCGATGAAATCCTTGAGGGTCGCCCGCCCGCCTTCATCGCTGAATTGGGTCAGCACATCGAAGGGTTTATTGAACAGGATCAACTTGGGATCGGCCGGTGGCGCCTTGGCGACACGACGCGGGGCTGACGAGGTTTGCGGACTTTTCACACCGGGGCGGCGGGAAACAGGACGGGCAGGACGGGACATGGCAAAGGAACATCTAACGGTCAGGACCGACAATGCTAGTGGCCTGACCGTTAAATAACCATCCCAACCGTTTAGCGGAACGGCGGCTCGTCGAAGCTGCGCAGTTTGCGCGAGTGCAGCGAGTTGAGTTCGGTGCGCAATAGATCCACCGCCTCGATGCCGATCTTCAAGTGCTGGCTGACCGCACGCTCATAGAACGCGTTGGCCGATCCCGGCAGCTTGATCTCGCTGTGCAGCGGTTTATCCGACACACACAGCAACGTGCCGTACGGCACCCGCAGGCGGTAGCCCTGGGCGGCGATGGTGCCGCTTTCCATGTCCACGGCCACGGCGCGGGACAGGTTGATCAGCGGCCGTTCCTGGGCCCAGCGCAGCTCCCAGTTGCGGTCGTCGTAGGTCAGCACGGTGCCGGTGCGCAGGCGCTTTTTCAGCTCTTCGCCTTTCTCGCCGGTGACGTTGGCCGCGGCTTGCTGCAAGGCCATCTGCACTTCGGCCAAGGCCGGGATCGGAATGTTCGGCGGCACTACCCGGTCGAGAATCCCGTCGCGACGCATGTAGGCGTGAGCCAGCACGTAGTCACCGATGGTCTGGGATTGGCGCAGCCCGCCGCAGTGACCAATCATCAGCCAGCAATGCGGACGCAATACGGCGAGGTGGTCGGTGATGTTCTTGGCATTGGACGGGCCGACGCCGATGTTCACCAGGGTCACACCATGGCCGTCGCTCGCCTGCAAGTGGTAGGCCGGCATCTGATAACGGTGCCAGACCACGCCGGCAGCAATGGCAGACGCTTCGCCGTGGTCCATGCTCTTGTCGATGATCACATTGCCCGGCAGCACCATGCGGATAAAGCGCGGGTCGCTGCGCAACTGTTCCAGGCCATGCACGATGAACTGGTCAACGTAGCGGTGGTAGTTGGTCAGCAAAATCCACGGCTGCACATGGCGCCAGTCGCTGCCGGTGTAGTGCACCAGGCGGCGCAGGGAGAAGTCGACGCGGGCGGCATCGAACAATGCCAATGGCAGCGGGTCGGTGTTTTCCCAGTCGTACAGCCCGTCGGCGATGCCATCGGTGGCGGCAGACAGGTCGGTACTCGGGAACACCCGCGCCAGCGTGGCGGCAGTCACACCGGAGCCGGCCAGTTCGTCACCCTGCTCCACCACGTACGGGTAGGGAATGTTCTGCTGGCTGACGCCCACTTCCACCGTCACGGTGAAGTCGTGCATCAACGGCACCAGTTGCTCCAGCAGGTATTTGCGGAAGGCCGACGGATGGGTGACGGTGACGCTGTAGGTCCCCGGCAACTGAACCTTGGCATACGCCCGGGTGGTCTGTGGGACTTCGCCCTGCACCAGGTAGGTCAGGCGCAGTTCCGGGTAGCGAAACATCGCACGTTGTTCAGCGTCGGGTTCGACGCGGTCTTTGAGGTAGCGCTTGAGGGCTTGATTGAGCGCGCCAGTGGCACGCTCATGGAGAGCCGCCAGCCGATCCACGGCTTCTTCGGCGGTTTGAACGACAACAAAAGCTTCGGTCACGGTAAGCATCCTGTGTTCTGACTTGCAGGCCTTCATCTTGCCTGTATCCCTGGCGCACTGGAACACCGGAATTGGAATGCGATCAATAATGTGGGAGCGGCGGTGCGACGATTCGACTTGCTCGCGAAAGCGGTAGGTCAGCACATGTATTGGCTGATCCACCGCCTTCGCGAGCAAGCCCGCTCGCACATTTTGCCCGCATTCATTCAGAGAATTTGAGGCGTCGACCGGGCGACGATGGCCTCCACATCCACACCGCGCGGCAAGGTGCCATAGACCCGGCCCGACGACTCGCCCAGTCGGCTGGCGATAAAGCCATCACTCACACTGGCATTGCCCGCCTCCAGCAGCAGCTTGGCCTGCAACGCCACCGCGATGTCCTCGGTGAGTTGGCGGGCACGGTACTGGATGTCCTGAGTGTCCATGAACGCCGACTTCAACTGCTCGATATGCCGCGCCAGGTGCTTGTGGCCATGACCATCCCCCAGCTCGACAAACAGCGCCTCCAATACGCCCGGTTCTTTGGACAGGGCCCGCAGCACATCCAGGCACTGCACATTACCGGAACCTTCCCACGTCGAGTTGACCGGCGCCTCACGGTACAAGCGCGGCAGGATACTGTCCTCGACATACCCCGCACCGCCCATGCACTCGGCGGCTTCGTTGATCATCGCGGGCGCGCGCTTGCAGATCCAGTACTTGCCCACCGCCGTCACCAGCCGGGCGAATTTGGCTTCCTGTTCGTTATCCAGATGGTCCAGCGCGCGCCCCATACGCATGCTCAAGGCCAGGGACGCCTCGCTTTCCAGGGCCAGGTCGGCCAGTACGTTCTGCATCAACGGTTGCTCGCTGAGCACCCGGCCACCTACCAGGCGGTGAGCGCAATGATGGCTGGCCTGGGTCAGCGCCTGGCGCATCAGGGCGCTGGAGCCGACCATGCAATCGAAGCGGGTCATCGCCACCATCTCGATGATGGTCGGTACGCCGCGCCCTTCTTCGCCGATCATCCAGGCCAGCGCGCCACGAAACTCCACTTCGCTGGAAGCGTTGGAGCAGTTGCCGAGCTTGTTTTTCAGGCGCTGGATGTAGAACTCGTTGCGGGTGTCATCCGGGCGGTGCCGGGGCAGCAGGAAACAGGTCAGGCCCTTGTCGGTCTGGGCCAGGGTGAGGAAGCCATCGCACATCGGCGCGGAGCAGAACCACTTGTGCCCCACCAGCTCATACGCCTGGCCCGGGCCGCCGGCGCCCACCGGGTAAGCGCGGGTGGTGTTGGCGCGCACGTCGGTGCCACCCTGTTTCTCGGTCATGGCCATGCCGATGGTGGCGCCGGCCTTGTGGGCGATGCCGACGTTGCGCGGGTCGTATTCGGTGGCGAGGATTTTCGGCAGCCAGGTTTCAGCCAGGTCTGGCTGCAGGCGCAGGGCCGGGACGCAGGCGAACGTCATGGTCAGCGGGCAGCCGGTACCGGCTTCGGCCTGGCTGTGCAGGTAGGTCATCGCCGCGCGGGCCACATGGGCGCCGGATTGCGGATGGGCCCACGGCAACGACGGCAGGCCGTGTTCGACGGCGGTGCGCATCAGCTCGTGGTAGGCCGGATGAAACTCCACCAGGTCAATGCGATGGCCAAACCGGTCATGGCTGTTGAACACCGGTTTGTTCTGATTGGCCAGGAACCCGGCTTCCATCAGCGGCCCGCCCGCCAGCGCACCATAGGTGTCGATGCGCTGCTCGGCCCAGCCGGCGCCGAAGCGCCGGGACCAGTCTTGCAGAGGCAAGTCGATACGGTACAGATTGGTGCCGTCCAGGGACGGTGGCTGGTTGGTGACGTCGTGGGTTTCGGCGAACTGGTGCAGGTGCATGACGGGCCTCCTGAAAAAAGGCCACGTTCATTGAGGCCTGAATTTCAGTTAAGCACCGTCACCCGGGTTAAAAAAGTGGCATAAACGCCTAATTGGCGGCGCTTTCACCCTCAACCATATGCAACAACCGCAGTTGCAGCACCCGTTGCAGGGCCTCGAAACGTACCGGCTTGGCCACTCGGTCGGTGATACCCACGCCGTGGCAGCGCTCGCGTTCCGGGGCTTGTAACGAGGTGCTCAAGGCGATCACCGGCAGCTCACCACAGCCGGGCAACGCACGGATCTGGCAGCACAGCGAAAAGCCGCCCTCGGGCACATCCAGCAACACTGCGTCGAAGGTTTGACTCTGCAGCAACGCCAGGGCGGCCGGCCCATTGTCGACGGTTTTCACCCGATAACCGAGCTTGAGCAACATGCCGCGCACCACCAGTTGCGCCACGCTGTTGTCGTCCACCAGCAGCACCGTGCACTCCTGCGGCGTGCGTTGCGCTTGCGGTACTCGCCGCACGGCAGCCGGTTCTGGCTGGACGGGGCTGACCGCAAGCTCCAGCTGGAAGCGACTGCCGCGCCGCGGCTCGGAATTGTGGGTGAGGCGCCCACCGAGCAACTCGATCAATTGCCGGCAGATCGCCAGGCCGATGCCCATGCCGCCGTATTGGCGAGTGGTCGAGCCATCGAGCTGGAAGAAGCGCTGATACAGGGTCGCCTCATCGAGGTAGGCGAAGCCGATGCCGGTGTCAGTGACAATGAAGGTCAGGCGCAGCGTTCCATCCGCCTGGGGTACACCGACCACCCGTACACGCACCGAGCCCTCGTGGGTGAACTTGAAGGCATTGTCCAACAGGCAATCCAGGCATTGCGCCAGCTTGCCAGGATCACCGTTGATGCGGTCCGGCAGGTCTTCTGCCAGATCAATGGAGAACGCCAACCCCTTGTTCTGGGCGCTGGCCGCGAACTGCTGGCGCAAGGTGTCGAGCAGCCCACGCAGGCTGAACACTTGGGGTTGCGGGCTGAGGCGCCCGGCCTGCAATTCGGTGAGGGTGAGGATGCCGTTGACCATGCGCATCATCTCGCGGGCCGCACCGGAGGCGGTTTGATGGTACTGCGCGAGGTCGCCTGGCAGCGGCTCGGTCTGCATCAATTCCAGGGAGCCGATCACACCGTTCATCGGCGTGCGCAGCTCGTGGGTCAAGGTGGCGAGGAATTCATCCTTGAGCTGGTTGCTGTGGGCCAGTTGCGTGTTGAGCACTTCGAGTTTCTGGCTGGCGTCGAGCAGGATTTGCGCCTGTTGCTCGCGCATCGAATTGATCCGGTCGGCCAGCGCCAGGGACAGCAAGGCCACTTCCAGTGCCGAGCCGATCTGGCTGGCGTACATCGTGAGGAACACATTGGGCAGGTAGCCCAGCACCATCATCGTATTGACTACACCGCCCAGCAGGAACGCGGTCCAGGCGATGATGAAGTAGCGCGCCATGCGCTGGCCGCAATACCAGGCCTTGATGGCCGCGACGAAGATGGTCACGGTAAAGACCAGCGCAAGGGCGGTGGCCAGGCGCAGCGCCAGCGCATAACTGGTGAACAATGCCAGCACCATCACCACCCCGCCGCTGACCGCCAGGGCCAGCAACAGCCGGTTGATCCAGCGACTGTAAAGCGCGGTGTGCAGGAAACTGCGGGCAAACAGGCTGCCGAACAGCGCCGCCGAGCCGATCAGGAAGGGCACCGCCGCGTTCGCCCACCACGGGTTATTCGGCCAGAAATACTGCACGGCCACGCCGTTCACCGACAGCTGATACAGGCCGAACGAGGCGATATAGAGGATGTAATAGAGGTAGCTGGTGTCGCGCACGCTCAGGTAGATGAACAGGTTGTAGATCAGCATGCCGAGCAACACGCCGTAGATCACACCCAGCACGTACAGGCGCAATGGCTGTTCTTCGAGGTACGCGGTGGTGGACCAGAGGGTCAGCGGTGCCTGGATCGAGCCCTGGCTTTGCAGGCGCAGGTACAGGGTTTCCTGCTGGCCAGGGACGAAGTCGAGCTTGAACAGGTAGTTGCTCTGGCGGATTTCGCGGCTGGAAAACGGCAGGATGCTGCCGGTGCGCGACACCAGTCGATAGTTGCCGACACTGTCAGGCTCGTACAGCTCCAGTTGGTTCAGCGGCGGGTAAGCCAGTTCCAGCAGCCAGCGGCGCGGGGCATCCGGGCGCTGTGCACGGTAATGCAAATCAACCTTGAGCCAGAACACCGAGCGCGAATAGCCGGCATTCAATGTGGCTTTGTCGTGGGTCTTGAAACGACTGGCGAGGACCGGCGAGCTGATATCGCCAATGGTCAGGGCGCCACTGGGGTCCTCAAGGACTTGCATCACTTGGCCCAGGGGCAACCGCGTGGTGGTCTCGTTGAACTCGACTGCGCCGGCCAGCATCGGCAGCCCGGTCAACAGTAACATCAGCAAATAGCGCATAGAGCCCCAGCGTGACCTGTCCGGTTATGTCAAAAGCCTCCATTCCTTTTGAGCAGACGTAAACCGGCGATACAGTTATTGGTTTGAATCCACTCTAGCATAGCCATTACAGGCCAAAAGACACCATTGAAATAATTTTTTGAAAGGCTCTAGAGCGGGCATTACAGGGCATTTGACCTGTATTTCACGATGATAGCAAACAGCCACTTCCGCCGTCCCCTCCGCTAAAAATTCAACCATCGCCCGACAGCCACCCAAAAAGCGTTTGGTGGTAAGCTCGCGCACCATGAATATCTACAGCTCTCGCCCCGTTGTCCTCTGTCTCTCCGGCCATGATCCCAGTGGTGGCGCCGGCTTGCAGGCAGATATCGAAGCCCTGCTCGCCCAGGGCTGTCATGCGGCCCCGGCCGTCACCGCGCTGACTGTGCAGAACACCGTCAACGTCAGCGATTTCCGCGTGCTGGATCGCGAGTGGGTGCTGGCCCAGGCCAACGCCGTGCTCGGTGACTCCGAAGTGGCCGCGGTGAAACTGGGCATGCTCGGTTCCCTGGAGATGGTCGACACCGTGGTCGAACTGCTCAAGGCGCACCCGCATTTGCCGGTGGTCTGCGACCCGGTGCTGCGTGCCGGCGGCGGCGGCAGCCTGGGCAAGGACGAGGTCGGCTACGCCATGCGCGAGCGGCTGTTGCCGCTGTCGCTGATCGCCACCCCCAACCTGCCTGAAGCACGCATCCTCGCCGAATTGCCCGAGGGCACGGCGGACGAATGCGCAGCGAAACTGCTGCCGTTCATCAAGCACCTGCTGATCACCGGCGGCCATGGCGACGAGCACGAAGTGCACAACCGCCTCTACAGCCGCGACGGCACGCACCAGACCTTTACCTGCCAGCGACTGCCCGGCAGTTATCACGGTTCGGGCTGCACCCTGGCCAGCGCGCTGGCCGGTCGGTTGGCACAAGGCGAAGGGTTGGTCAGCGCGGTGCAATCGGCCCTCAACTACACTTGGCGCACCCTGCGTGACGCTGAACAACTCGGCCAGGGGCAATTCGTGCCTCGTCGTCTGCCGTTGGATTTCTGCTCGTAACACCAAGAGGCCTGCCCGATGAAACTACGTGGCCTTTATGCCATTACCGACAGCCAACTGTTGGCCGGCAAGTTCCTGGCCTACGTCGAAGCGGCGTTGGACGGTGGCGTGACCCTGCTGCAATACCGCGATAAAAGCAGCGACGAAGCGCGCCGCCTGCGGGAAGCCGAAAAACTGCGGGAGCTGTGCTCGCGCTACAAGACCCAACTGATCATCAACGATGACGCCGAACTGGCCGCACGCCTCGGCGTCGGCGTGCATCTGGGCCAGACCGACGGCCCGCTGACCCCGGCCCGTGCGCTGCTCGGTTCCAAGGCGATCATCGGCTCCACCTGCCACAGCCAGATCGAACTGGCCGAGCAGGCTGCCCGCGAAGGTGCCAGTTATGTCGCCTTCGGCCGCTTCTTCAATTCCAACACCAAGCCCGGCGCGCCGGCAGCCACCGTTGAACTGCTGGCCCAGGCCCGCACGCGGTTGCACCTGCCGATCTGCGTGATCGGCGGCATCACCCTGGAAAATGCCAAGCCGCTGGTGGCCCACGGTGCCGACTTGCTGGCAGTGGTCCACGGCCTGTTTGGTGCCGAAAGCACCCAGGAAGTCACGCGCCGCGCCCGCGCTTTCAACGATCTTCTAAAATCTTGAATTCAGAGAACACGATCATGTCCCGTTCCGAAACCCTGTTTGCCAATGCCCAGAAACACATCCCCGGCGGTGTGAACTCTCCCGTGCGAGCGTTCAAGAGCGTTGGCGGCACCCCACTGTTCTTCAAGCATGCCGAAGGCGCCTACGTCACCGACGAAGATGACAAGCGCTACGTCGACTACGTGGGTTCGTGGGGCCCGATGATCCTCGGCCACAGCCATCCGGAAGTACTGGACGCGGTGCGCCAGCAGCTGCAACACGGCCTGTCCTATGGCGCACCAACCGCCATGGAAACCGAGATGGCTGACCTGGTGTGCTCCATCGTGCCCTCCATGGAGATGGTGCGGATGGTCAGCTCCGGCACCGAAGCCACCATGAGCGCGATTCGCCTGGCCCGTGGGTTTACCGGCCGCGACAGCATCATCAAGTTCGAAGGCTGCTACCACGGCCACTCCGACAGCCTGCTGGTCAAGGCCGGTTCCGGTGCGCTGACCCAGGGCGTACCGAGCTCCGCCGGGGTGCCGGCCGCGTTCGCCAAACACACCCTGACCCTGCCGTTCAACGACATCGCTGCCGTCGAGCAGATGCTCAGCGAAGTCGGCCAGGAAGTGGCGTGCATCATCGTCGAGCCGGTGGCCGGCAACATGAACTGCGTGCCGCCGGCGCCGGGCTTCCTGGAAGGCCTGCGGGAACAGTGCGACAAGCACGGCGTAGTGCTGATTTTTGATGAAGTGATGACCGGCTTCCGCGTTGCCCTCGGCGGCGCCCAGGCTTACTACGGCGTCACGCCGGACCTGAGCACCTTCGGCAAGATCATCGGCGGCGGCATGCCGGTGGGCTGCTTCGGCGGCAAGCGCGAAATCATGCAACACATCGCGCCGCTGGGCCCGGTGTACCAGGCAGGCACCCTGTCGGGTAACCCGCTGGCCATGGCCGCCGGCCTGACCACCCTGCGCCTGATCAGCCGCCCGGGCTTCCACGCCGAGCTGACCGACTACACCACTCGCCTGCTGGACGGCCTGCAACAGCGCGCCGATGCCGCCGGCATTCCGTTCGTGACCACCCAGGCGGGCGGCATGTTCGGCCTGTACTTCAGCGGCGCCGACGACATCGTCACCTTCGACGACGTGATGGGCAGCGATGCCGACCTGTTCAAGCGCTTCTTCCACCTGATGCTGGAAGGGGGCGTGTACCTGGCACCGAGCGCCTTTGAGGCCGGCTTCACCTCGATCGCCCATGGCGACGCCGAGCTGAAACTGACCCTCGATGCCGCCGAGCGCGCCTTCGCCGCCTTGAAATAAGCGGATCAAAAATCCGACGCCGCCCCTGGCGGCGTCAGATTTGCTACTTTGCTTACAGGCATTTCCGTCTTTTTTCGAGAATTCACCTGCAATCCGGCAGATAACTTGCCCACGCAGCAGAAAAACGAGTAAAGACTTTGTAAGCAGGTGCCTGCTTATTTCATAATGCGCGCTTATTGGATCCCCCCGTGGGTCCCGCGCCCCGTCAGAGGTAAGTCGATTCCCATGAAACGCACCGGCCGCACCCTGGTTCTGGGCTGCCTGTTGCTCCTTCAGCCGCTGCTGGCGTTTGCCCAGGCAGGCGGCAACTCGTTGTTAATCCCAGCGATGGGTCGTTGCACCCTCAATACCCAGCCGGAAAGCCAGGCCGAAGCCCTGAGCGCGTGCCAGAAACAGGCCGAAGGCGGGGATGCGCAGGCGCAATACGAGTTGGGCGAGTACTTCTACGACAGTAAAAACCCCGCACGCGACCTCAACAAAGCCTTGAGCTACTTCGAGAAAGCCTCGTTGCAGGGCCACGCGCAGGCGCAATTCCAGCTGGGCACCATGTTTTTCCACGGCGAAGGCGTACCGGCCAATAACGTCCAGGCGTACATCGTGCTGAAAATGGCGGCGGTGAACGGCGCCGAAGATGCACTGGACACGGCCGACGAAGTGGCCGAACACATGCAGCGCGACGAACTGGAAGTGGCTACCCAAGTGCTGGGACAGATTTTCCGCAACTACCTGCAGGAACTGCAGAGCGCAGATGGCAGCTCGCCGTTTTCGCCGCTGCCGGATCCTTCAAGGTGATAACAGATAACCCTGTCGATGCGCCTTCGGGCCAGCTACATGGGCAATCGTCATACCGGCACTCGCCATTCGCCGCACTGATCGAACATACAAAAGCCCTTCTCGGGTGCAAGCAACCGGTGTCACCCGATCAGTGATCGGATCGATGACTTCGGCGAGGATTTGCCCGGCCGCCAGGTAATCCCCCACCTTCGCGCAAAACACAATTAAGCCTCCCACTGGGCTCACCACCGGTTCTACTCCCGCCAACGGCGTTGGCGCATTCAGTAATGGCGGTAGCGGTGGTGCCTGGCCGTCAATGGCTCCCCGTTGAATCAAGTAGTCGATCAACGCCTGGCAATCCTGACGCGCCAGTCCGTGATCCACATCGGCAACACCCCGCAGCTCTACAGTCACAGCAAACCCCGGTGCCGAAAAGCGCCCGGGAAAACGCGCCTGCATGTGCGCCCAGAACAACGTAAAACACTCATCGAACGATTGCCCGCCGGCCTCTTTGGCCAAAAAACACGCCCTGGCTCCCAGGTAACGGGCCAAAGGCTCCACGTGCAACCAGAAATCCGGCGACAAATACAAATGCTGCACGGCCTCGAAATCGCAATGAAGGTCCAGCACGATATCGGCATCGCAGGCCAGCGTTTGCAGGGTCAAGCGCATGGATTGCAACTGTGTCGCCGGCTCCTGGCTGGCCAGTGTTTGCAGCAAGGCGCCACGGATCAGTTGCAGATTGGCGCCCGGTTCATCCGCCAACAGGGCTTCGACGCGATCACCGACCTGCTGGCTGACGTCGAGGAAGAAACGATTGAAGTTTTCCCGACTGTCGTTATCGAAGCGCCCCTGGGGCACATCCATCAACACTTGCTCCAACCCCAGCGGATTGGCCACCGGCACCACCACAACCGACCAACGCATCAACCCTGCTGCCTCCAGGTGCGCCAGCCGCTGCTTCAGATGCCATAAGACCAGCATGCCCGGCAGTTCATCGGCGTGCAGGGACGCCTGGATATAAACCTTGCCGGCTGCACTGGCCGGGCCGTAATGAAAACTGCGAATCTGTCGCGTCGTCCCCGGTACGACCTCCAACAACTCATGCACGTGGGTCTGCATTTCGATCTCCTATCGGGCCGAATCCAGAAAACGCAGCCAGCGCCGTTCAGCCAGGCGAAACAAACCTACCAAGGCAAAGGTAATGCACAGGTAAAGGGCTGCTGCGAAGCCGAATGATTCAAAGGTCAGGAAGGTTGCGGCGTTGGCATCCCGTGCCACTTTCAGGATATCCGGCACCGTGGCGGTGAACGCCAACGTGGTGGAATGCAACATGAAAATCACCTCATTGCTGTAGTAGGGCAATGAGCGGCGCAATGCGGATGGCATGATCAGGTGGACATACAGCTTCCAGCCGCCGAACCCCAGGGATCGGGCGGCTTCGACTTCACCACGAGGCATCGCCCGAATGGCGCCCGCGAGAATTTCCGTGGTGTAGGCGCCGGTATTCAGGGCAAATGCCAACAGCGTACAGTTCAGCGCCTCACGGAAAAACGCATCCAGCACGGGCTGTTCACGCACGGCGGCAATGCTGTAGATCCCGGTATAAAAGATCAGCAACTGGATATACAGCGGCGTGCCGCGAAACAGGTAGGTGAAGCATTGCACCGGCCAACGCAGCCAGCATCTGGATGACACCCTGGCGATGGACAAGGGCAGTGCCAGCAGTAGGCCAAGACACAGCGAGGCACTGGTCAGCCATAGGGTCATGGCCAGGCCGGTAAGTTGTTGACCGTCGGAATAGATGAACGGCCGCCAGTATTCCTGGATCAACTCGATCATGGTGACGACTCCTGCGCACCGACGCCGTAACGACGCGCCAGCCAGCGCAAGGCAAGGTTTGAAACGCTGCTGAGCAACAGGTAGATCAATGCGGCCATCAGCAAAAAGGCCAATAACTGCTGGCTACTTTTGCCCGCTACCTGGGCGACCTTGACCAAATCCGCCAAGCCAATGATCGACACCAGCGCAGTCGCCTTGAGTAAAACCATCCAGTTATTGCCCAGCCCCGGAAGGGCGAACCGCATCATTTGCGGGAATATCACGTGCACGAAGCCCTGACTGAAGGTCATGCCCAAGGCCTTGGCGGCCTGGAACTGGCCGCGAGGTACAGCCAGCAGGGCACCACGAAAGGTTTCGGTGAAATAGGCGCCGTAGATAAACCCCAAGGTGAGTACGCCTGCGCTGAATGGGTCGATTTCGATGTAGGCCATGCCCAGTTCCTGCGTCAGACGACTCAAACCGGTTTGCACCCCATAGAAAATCAACAGCATCAACAGCAGGTCGGGCACCCCGCGAATCAGAGTGGTGTAGAGCTGTGCGCAGAGGCGCCAGGCCCTGACCCTGGACAACTTGGCGCCAGCACCGAGCAGGCCGAACGCCAGCCCCAGCAGCAGTGACAGTAGCGCCAGTTGCAGTGTGACCCAGACACCGCCCAACAAGAGTGGCGCAAAACTGTCCAGGGTCGAGGTGAATTGAGTGAAGGTGGGCAACATGTTTGCGCTCTCGCTCGCCATTGAAGGACGGTCATTGACCGCTGAACATGTTCACACCCGGAAAATACTGGTCTTGCAGCCGAGCGTAGGTACCCTCGGCGTGCAGTGCCGCGAGGCCCTTATCCAGCAGGGCTTTCAGGGCATGATTGCCCTTGGCGATGCCGATGGCGCTTTTGGAGGGCATCAATGCACTTTTGATCGGCGGCCCGAGGACGAACCCCGCACCCTGGGCTGTGCGCATAAATCCGCTTTGCGCTTGCTGTGCATCCTGCAATGAGGCTTGCAGCCGCCCTGCCACGAGATCGGCATACACCTGTTCCTGATCGGCATAAGCCACGATCTTTATGCCCTGCCCGGCGAGCACTTGGCGGGCATAGACTTCCTGGGTACTGCCTTGCAGATAGCCAACAGCCGTACCCTTGGCCAGCTCAGCGCCGGGGCGGAGCACCATGGCGGTGGGGCTGGAAAATACCTCCGAGGAGAAATCAATCACCTTTTCTCGTGCGGCGGTGACCGTCACTGAGGCGAGGATGGCGTCGATCTTGCCGGCATTCAGACTGGGAATCAGCCCGTCAAAATCACTTTCAACCCATTGGCAGCGAACACGCAACTGAGTGCAGAGGGCGTTACCGATATCAACTTCGAACCCCGTCAACGTGCCTTTGTTATCTTTATAGGCAAAAGGCGCGTAATTGGGATCAACACCAAAACGGATGACGGCATAGTCATTGGCAAACAGTGGCGTGTTTAATAAAAGAACAGCGAATAACATCAGGATTGTTTTTTTCATTATTGTATTCCTCGTTATTAAATAAACAGCGAGACTGACTACACCTCGATAAGCGGAATCTCTCGCCGGACCAATAAAGAATCAACGGGTGCATCAAACTCCCGTGCCATTCGATGCCCCGAATACACCGCCGCAGCAATCGTGCCGGGCGCCACGCAATCGCCGATCAACGTCAGCGTGCCGATCCCGGCCGCGCGCACCTGTTCGGGTGCGCTGTTCAACGCCTGATACAACGCCTGCTCGGGTTCGCGTGAGGTGACCAACAGCAAGGAAGCGGCGGGAATGAAGCGTGTCCGCTCGGTGTAGACGCACCCTGCGACAAGGCCTTCAGGCATACACCTGACCAACGTATGGGACGGGACGATCGTGACGTTCAGCTCCAGCAGGCGGCGCTGGATGCGGTGTTGCTCAAGGGTGTTGTGGGTCCAGGCCGCCACATCCGACGCCGGGGTGACGAATATCACTTGCACGCCCCGCGCCACCAGGTGCTCAGCCAATACGCTGCCCATGTAATAGTGATCGTCATCGAACAGCAGCACCGGTGACGCCGGCAGGACACCGGCCATCAAATCATCCGGCGTGATGACGGGCAGGCTTTCCAGGCCCGGTAACGGGCGACGCAGGGCTCGTCCCAACCCGTCCCGCCGCCAGCGGGAGCCGGTGGCGATAAATACATGCTCTGCGGCGAAGTCCAGGATGTCCTGGGCCTGCAATCGACTCTCCCGATAAATCTCAACCGACGCCAGGCGACTCAAGGCGTCCAACCGATAGTCGATTACCCGCCCCCAGCTCGCCAACCCTGGAAGCCGGGACTCCAGCGCCACCCGTCCGCCAAGGGTGCGCAAGCTGTCCACCAGCGCCACCTCCATGCCCCGAACGCCCAGTATTCGCGCGCACTCCAGCCCTGCGGGCCCTGCGCCGACCACCAGCGCCCGCCCAGGGTGATACGCACGATTGACCGACTCGGGGTGCCAGCCGCGCCGCCACTCCTCGCCCATGGTCGGATTTTGCGTGCAGCGCAACGGCGTGCTGGTGTGGTCGCCACTGACACAGACATTGCAGCCAATGCATTCGCGAATCTCATCCGCTCGACCCTCTTCAATCTTCTTCGGCAAGAACGGGTCAGCAATCGAAGGGCGGGCCGCGCCAATCAAGTCCAGGACGCCACGGCGGACCAGCGAGACCATGGTGTCTGGCGAGGTGAACCGCCCGACGCCCACCACCGGCTTGCGGGTCAGAGCCTTCAGACCCGACAGGAAGGTCTCTTGATAACCCTCCGAGGCAAAGCGCGCCGTTACACTGTCGTTGGACCAATCGGCGACGTTGACGTCCCACAAATCCGGCAAGTCCGCCAGCATCGAGAATATTTCAGCGCCCTCTCCATCGCGAGACAGGCCGTCGACCCTCTGCTCGTCTACCGCCAGGCGTACCGCCACGGCACACCGATCACCCACCGCATCGCGGGTGTCTTCAATCAACTCGCGCAACAGCCGCACGCGGTTTTCCAGCACACCGCCATACTCATCAGTACGGCGGTTGTTGCGTGGCGTGAGGAAATGGAACGGCACGCCGAGGTCATGCCCGGCATAGACATAGATGATGTCAAACCCCGCGTCCCGCGCCCGCAGTGCGGCGGCACGGTGCATGGCGCGCAGTTGCTGGATATCGGCACGACTCATGGCCCGGGCCTGTACCGGGTCATAACCACGCACCGGCGTATTGGAGGGCGCCCAGGGAATCTCACGACTGTAGCGGTTGGGGGCCGAGTAACCATTGAATGCCAACTCTACGCCGGCCAGTGACCCGTGCTGGTGGACGGCCTCACACATTCGCGCGAGCGCCGGGATGTCGCGCTCATCCCACAAGCGCGCCTCTATGTAGGGAGAGAACTCGCTCAGCGGGCTGATCTCACATTCTTCAGTGCAGACTACGCCCCACCCACCTTCGGCTTTTATCCCGCGCATGCGTGCCATGGCGGAAGGATGCACATGGCCCATGCCATTGCAGTGGGGAACTTGATAAAAGCGGTTACGGGTGCGAACCGGGCCTATTTGTACCGGCTCAAACAAAATGTCATAACGAGGATCGCGCACAGGGCTACTCCCGAACAGATAAGTCCGTTGATGACTGCGTCATAAGAAATTCGGTGTTAACTAATGCCAGGCGATAAAACGCTAATACCCTTGTATTCCAGGGCAGAGCCTTTTTGATGGAGAGTTAATTAAAAAAGTGGAACTCACGTCCCATTGAAACAGGCTTTTTATTATTGATGTATTCATGGCGCCCTCTCTGCATAAACAAAATCTGCTGTTTTTTAAACAGAATGTCCATGCACGAGAGGCAAGAATCAGAAATACCCTACAAAATAGTTGAACGTCACTTCTCAGGCATCGGCATCGGAAACGGCATGACATTGCTCATGCCCCGGGCCTCGCTGATTTTCGGCGTGCCCAGGCGCTCGACTTCATCGATGCGCACGATCGAATGCATCGGCACAAAACTGCGCACCACGCCTTCGAACTGAGCCTTGAGTTTTTCCTCGCCCGGGTCGACGACCAGCTGCGTGCGCTCGCCAAAGACGAACTCTTCCACTTCCAGGAAGCCCCACAGATCACTTTGATAGATCTGCTTGGCGTACATTTCGAACACCTGGCCCTGGTTAAGGAAAATCACCTTGTAGATTGGAGCTTCACGTTTGGTCATGGTGGGCGGGTAACACATCGGGGGATTTAAAAGAGGGCGCGAACTATAGCATGGCGTCCGATGCACAGTGCTAGGAACCTATCGGCATGCCCCCTATAATGCGCGGTTCTTTACCACCAGTTGACGATCCCCATGGCCAAGAAGCTTTACATCGAAACCCACGGTTGCCAGATGAACGAGTACGACAGCTCGCGCATGGTCGATCTGCTGGGTGAACATCAGGCCCTGGAAGTCACCGCTCGCGCTGAAGACGCCGATGTGATCCTGCTCAATACGTGCTCGATCCGCGAGCGGGCCCAGGACCGGGTCTACTCGCAGCTGGGCCGCTGGCGTGAACTGAAACTGGCCAACCCGGACATGGTGATCGCCGTCGGCGGTTGCGTGGCCAGCCAGGAAGGCGCAGCCATTCGCGACCGCGCACCGTACGTCGACGTGGTATTCGGCCCGCAGACCCTGCACCGCCTGCCGGAAATGATCGACGCCGCGCGCATCACCAAGCTGCCGCAAGTCGACGTCTCGTTCCCGGAAATCGAAAAATTCGACCATTTGCCCGAGCCGCGCATCGACGGCCCAAGCGCTTATGTGTCGGTAATGGAAGGCTGCAGCAAGTACTGCACCTTCTGCGTGGTGCCCTACACCCGCGGCGAAGAAGTCAGCCGCCCGTTCGACGACGTGCTGGCAGAGATCATTCACCTGGCCGAGAACGGCGTGCGTGAAGTGACCCTGCTGGGACAAAACGTCAACGGCTACCGTGGCCAGACCCACGACGGGCGCCTGGCGGACCTCGCGGAGTTGATCCGGGTAGTGGCCGCCGTCGACGGGATCGAGCGGATTCGCTATACCACTTCGCACCCGCTGGAGTTCTCCGACAGCCTGATCCAGGCCCACGCCGAAGTGCCGGAGCTGGTCAAGCACCTGCACTTGCCGGTGCAATCGGGCTCGGACCGCATTCTCTCGGCGATGAAGCGCAACCACACCGCCCTGGAATACAAATCCAAATTGCGCAAATTGCGTGCGGCGGTGCCGGGGATCTGCATCAGCTCGGACTTTATCGTCGGCTTCCCGGGCGAGACCGAGAAAGACTTCCAGCAGACCATGAAGTTGATTGAAGACGTCGGCTTCGACTTCTCCTACTCCTTCGTCTACAGCCAGCGCCCGGGCACCCCCGCGGCAGACCTGCTCGACGAAACCCCGGAAGCGTTGAAGAAGGAGCGTTTGAACGCCCTGCAACATCGCCTCAACCAACAGGGTTTCGAGATCAGCCGACAGATGGTGGGCTCGACCCAGCGCATCCTGGTGACCGACTACTCGAAAAAAGACCCTGGCGAATTGCAGGGCCGGACCGAGAACAACCGGATCGTCAACTTCCGCTGTGATAATCCGACGCTGATCGGGCAGTTCGCCGACGTGCACATCGACGCGGCACAACCGCACTCGCTGCGCGGTTCGCTGGTGTAACAATAATTTGGCCACCGGGAACCAATGTGGGAGCGGGCTTGCTCGCGAAGGCGGTGTATCAGGCAACGAACAGGCTGACTGCCCCATCGCATTCGCGAGCAAGCCCGCTCCCACATTAGAACGGTACCAGCTTCGGGCTATATAAGTGCTTTCGCACGCAGCCTGCTGGCGTTATCCTTGATTTCATCTTAATTGCCCCAGGGCGGCTAAAAACGACCTTGAACGCACCCATAGAACCACATCGTTTTCTCCTCGAGCCCTTTGAGGCTCGCCGTTTCGCCAATCTGTGCGGACAGTTCGACGAGCACCTGCGCCTGATCGAACAACGCCTGAGCATCGAGATCCGCAACCGCGGCAATCAATTCGAGCTGATTGGTGAACCCCAGCACACCACCTCGGCAGAAAACCTTCTGCGCCGCCTCTACCGGGAAACCAAAGGTAGCGAGCTGTCGCCGGAAACGGTGCACCTGTACCTGCAGGAATCCGCCGTGGAGGACCTGGCCAATAACCCGGTAGCCGAAGCCAGCGTCGCGTTGCGCACCAAGAAAGGCATGATTCGCCCTCGCGGCTTGAACCAGCAGCGCTACGTCAAAGAGATCCTGGGCAACGACATCAACTTCGGCATCGGCCCTGCCGGTACCGGCAAGACCTACCTGGCCGTGGCCTGCGCGGTCGATGCCCTGGAGCGCGAGCAGGTGCGACGCATCCTGCTGGTGCGTCCGGCGGTGGAAGCCGGCGAGAAGCTGGGCTTTTTGCCCGGCGACCTGGCCCAGAAGATCGACCCGTACCTGCGCCCGCTCTACGACGCGCTCTACGAGATGCTCGGCTTCGAATACGTGGCCAAGCTGATCGAGCGCCAGGTGATCGAGATCGCCCCGCTGGCCTACATGCGTGGCCGTACGCTGAACAACAGCTTCATCATTCTCGACGAAAGCCAGAACACCACCGTTGAGCAGATGAAGATGTTCCTGACCCGGATCGGTTTCGGCTCCACCGCCGTGATCACCGGCGACGTCACCCAGGTCGACCTGCCCAAAGGCACCAAGTCGGGCCTGGCCCAGGTGATCGACGTACTCAAGGACGTGCCGGGGATCAGCTTCACGCACTTCATGCCCAAAGACGTGGTACGTCACCCGTTGGTGCAGCGCATTGTCGAAGCCTACGAGCGCTTCGAACACCGCGACGACCAACCGGCCAAGGACACTCGCCGCGATGCTTGAGCTTGACCTGCAGCTGGCCACCGAAGCGCCCGCCCCCAGCGAAGAACAGTTCCGCCAGTGGTGCACCCTGGCCCTGCGCCAGCGCACCGCCGACTCGGAGCTGACCATTCGCCTGGTGGACGAGCCCGAAGGCCGTGAACTGAATCACACCTGGCGACAAAAAGACTACGCGACCAACGTGCTGTCGTTTCCCGCCGACGTACCCGATGAGCTGCTGGATATCCCGTTGCTGGGCGACCTGGTGATCTGCGTCGAAGTGGTCGAGCGTGAAGCAAAAGAACAGGGCAAGGAACTTGAGGCCCATTGGGCCCATCTAGTCATCCACGGCTGCTTGCATCTCTTGGGTTACGACCATATAGACGATGACGAAGCCGAAGAAATGGAAGCACTGGAACGAACGTTGCTTGCAGAACTGGGTCATCGTGACCCGTATGCAGACGACGAAATTGCAACTACACCTAACTGAAACAATAAAGGATTTAGAGTAATCGCTATGAGCGAAGACCGATCGAGCAACGGGCAAAAGTCATGGCTGGGGAAACTCACCCAGGCCTTTGCCCACGAGCCGAAAAACCGCCAGGAGCTGCTGGAGCTGCTGCGCGAGGCGCATCAGAACAAGTTGCTGGACAGCGAAGCGCTGGCCATCGTCGAAGGCGCTATCCAGGTCGCTGACTTGCAAGTGCGGGACATCATGGTTCCGCGCTCGCAGATGGTCAGCATCAAGGCGACCCAGACCCCTCGGGAATTCCTCCCGGCCGTCATCGACTCGGCGCACTCGCGCTACCCGGTGATCGGCGAAAGCCATGACGACGTCATGGGCGTCCTGCTGGCCAAGGACCTGCTGCCGCTGATCCTCAAGGAGAACGGCGACAGCTTCAACATCAAGGACCTGCTGCGTCCTGCCACCTTCGTCCCTGAATCCAAGCGCCTGAATGTGCTGTTGCGCGAATTTCGTGCGAACCACAATCACATGGCCATCGTGATTGACGAATACGGCGGTGTAGCGGGTTTGGTGACCATCGAAGACGTGCTGGAACAGATCGTCGGCGACATCGAAGATGAGCACGACGTCGAAGAAGACAGCTACATCAAGCCGCTGCCCAGCGGTGATTTCCTGGTCAAGGCCCTGACGCCGATCGAGAACTTCAACGAGTTCTTCGACAGCGAATTCTCCGACGATGAATTCGACACGGTTGGCGGCCTGGTGATGAGTGCGTTCGGGCACCTGCCCAAGCGTAACGAGACCACGGAAATCGGTGCCTATCGCTTCCGCATCCTGAATGCTGACAGCCGCCGTATTCACTTGATCCGTTTGACACCTATTGCCCGCTAAGGACTGACATGCGCCGTATGATTGCACCCGGCTGGCCCGGTAACTTGCTGGCCGTGGTGGCCGGCGCCATCACCACCCTGGCGCTGGCGCCGTTCGACCTCTGGCCGTTTGCGCTGGTGGCGGCCGGGTTCTTTTATGCGGGATTGCGTGAACTGACACCGCGCCAGGCCTTGTGGCGCGGCTGGTGTTTCGGTTTCGGCCTGTTTGGCGCCGGTACCAGCTGGATCTACTACAGCATTCACCACTTCGGCGGCGCTTCGGTGCTGCTGGCGGGCATGCTGATGCTGGCGTTTACGGCGGCCATTGCCTGGTTCTTTGCCCTGCCCGCCTGGCTGTGGGCGCGCTGGCTGCGCCGCAACGAAGCGCCACTGGCCGATGCCCTGGCCTTCGCGGCCTTGTGGGTTGGCCAGGAAGCGTTTCGCGGCTGGTTCCTCACCGGTTTTCCCTGGCTCTATTCCGGTTACAGCCAGCTCGACGGCCCTCTCACCGGCCTCGCGCCGCTGGGCGGGATGTGGCTGATATCCTTTGCCCTGGCGCTGACCGCCGCACTGATCTGCAACCTGCCGCGTCTGCTGGCGGCTAAGCGCAACCTGTTCATCGGTGCCGGCTTGCTGTTGTTGGTGGCGCCATGGGCCATCGGCCTGGCACTCAAGCATCATGCATGGACCACCCCCGCCGGCGCGCCGCTGACCGTGGCCGCCGTCCAGGGCAACGTCGAACAAAGCATGAAGTGGGACCCCGAGCAGTTGAATGCGCAGCTCGCGCTGTACCGCGACATGAGCTTCAGCTCCAAGCCTGTCGACCTGCTGGTATGGCCGGAAACCGCCGTGCCGGTGCTCAAGGAATCCGTGGAGGGTTACCTGGGCATGATGGGCAAGTTCGCCGCTGACCGGCACACTGCGCTGATCACCGGTGTACCGATCCGCCAGGAAGTGCATCACCACAAGCGCTTCTTCAACGGCATCACGGTGGTGGGCGAAGGCGACGGCACCTACCTGAAGCAGAAGCTGGTGCCGTTTGGCGAGTACGTGCCGCTGCAGGACATGTTGCGCGGCTTGATCGCGTTCTTTGACCTGCCGATGTCGGACTTCGCCCGCGGGCCGTCAGACCAGGCACTGCTGCAAGCCAAGGGCTATCAGATTGCGCCGTTCATTTGCTATGAAGTGGTGTACCCGGAGTTCGCCGCCGGCCTGTCGGCCCGCAGCGATTTGTTGCTGACCATCAGCAACGACACCTGGTTCGGCCGCTCCATCGGCCCGCTGCAACATTTGCAGATGGCCCAGATGCGCGCCCTGGAAGCCGGGCGCTGGATGATCCGCGCCACCAACAACGGCGTCACTGGCCTGATCAACCCGTACGGGCAGATCACCGTGCAGATCCCGCAGTTTGAACGCGGGATTCTCTACGGCGAGGTCGTGCCGATGCACAACCTCACCCCGTACCTGGAATGGCGTTCGTGGCCGTTGATCATCCTGTGCCTTGGCCTGTTTGGCTGGGCGCTGTTGGCGGGCCGGATGTCCAAAACGGTTTAACAGAAATACTCGGACAACAATGTGGGAGCGGGCTTGCTCGCGAATGCGATCTGTCAGTTAAAGCACCAGTGACTGACACACTGCATTCGCGAGCAAGCCCGCTCCCACATTTGACCTGCGGTATTACCTGTAAAACATCCGGTAACCCACCTGCCCCACCGCTTCATTCAGCAACTGCCCGCTCTGCCATACCGACTTGAACTCCGGCATCCAGCCCCCCAATGGCCGGGCATTGTCCAAACCAAGAAACCCCACTGGCGCCGGAACAACCGTGAACCCGGCCTTTTCGAAGCTCCAGCGCGAGCGCGGCATATGCCAGGCCTGAGTCACGACCACCACACGCTTGATCCCCTGCGGCAGCAGAATCTCGGCACTCATCTGCGCGTTTTCCCACGTGGTACGGCTGCGCTCTTCCTTCCAGCGCACGCTCACGCCAAAGTCATCCTGCATCGATACCGCCATCAACTCCGCCTCGCTGGGCGGTGTGCCGTAGTGCAAGCCGCCGGTGGTCAGCACCGGCAAGCCCGAAGCCTTGGCCAGGCGGGCTGCATAGCGCTGGCGCTCAAGGCCGATACCCGTCGGCTGATCGGAGCCCCACGCCGGATCCCCGCGCTCACGCCCCGAGCCCAACACCACGATGGCATCAGCCCGCTGCGCCAGGGTCGCCCATTCATCACGGGCCAGAGGCGGCTCGGTCTCCAGGGCCTTTGCGCCCCATTGAACCGCCACCGGCAGGCTCATCAGCCACATCCCGCCAAACCCCAGGGCAAAGCACACGGCCGCCAGCCGCGGTCGGCTGCGACGAAACCACCAGGCAAGGGCCAGCAACAGCAACAGGATGCCGGGCGGCAACAACAATTGTTTAATGAAATAGCGAATAGGCATCGGGCATCTCCAAAGATGCCCGAAGCCTAAGGTGTAACGGGGTTAAGCGACAATCTTTACAGGAACAGACGCTGAGAAGGCTACAGATCACTAACGCGGTACTTCACTTGAAACGCACGGACCGGAGTTTTTCCGGGCTGCGACCGGCCGAAAAATCCTTGAGCCATACCACCTTGCCCGATCGCGAAAACTCCTGGGCTGGCGGGGAGGCCATGCCATGGGACGCGCGATGCTCATTCAACTCCAGATACACCCTGATCACGTCCAGCTCTGCCTGGCTCAAGCCACGCAGTTCCAACTCCAGAGGCCGTTCATCACACAATCGGCCTGCGGTTTTTGCTGCATCCAGTGCTCGACCCAAACGGTCGATCAGTCCTTCGTACACCTGCGGTTTCGTTAAAGTTCGCTGCGAATCAACCATCCCTCACCTCATTGAAGATAAGACTCACTCCCCACTAAACAGCGTAGTCCTGCTTGCCCTGCCTGCCTGGCGCCGCGACCAACGGCCTCGGCGGCGCAATCAGGGTTTCCCTCGATAGAGTGGGGTCATGTATGCTACGGCGCTTCCTGTAACTCCACTTCCCGCAGGGTTTGGGCACGGACGCGCCGCTTTTTGGTGTCGATCAACCTGAACGTTGCACCGAAGAGGATTAGGCCACCCCTATTCAGTTCAAAAGTAGCCATGCACGAACAATATCAGCCCCGTGAAATAGAAAATGCCGCCCAGTCGTTCTGGGATGAGCAAAAGTCCTTTGAAGTCAGTGAACAGCCAGGCAAGGAGACTTTCTATTGCCTATCGATGTTCCCTTACCCCAGCGGCAAGCTACACATGGGGCATGTGCGCAACTACACCATCGGCGACGTCATCTCCCGCTACCAGCGCATGCTGGGCAAGAACGTCCTGCAACCCATGGGTTGGGACGCCTTCGGCATGCCGGCGGAAAACGCCGCGATGAAGAACAACGTAGCGCCCGCCAAGTGGACCTACGAAAACATCGCCTACATGAAGACCCAGCTGCGCAGCCTGGGCCTGGCGGTGGACTGGTCCCGCGAGGTGACCACCTGCAAGCCTGATTACTACCGCTGGGAACAATGGCTGTTCACTCGCCTGTTCGAAAAAGGCGTGATCTACAAGAAGAGCGGCACCGTGAACTGGGACCCGGTGGACCAGACCGTACTGGCCAACGAACAAGTGATCGACGGCCGCGGCTGGCGTTCCGGCGCGCTGATCGAAAAGCGCGAAATCCCGATGTACTACTTCAAGATCACCGCCTACGCGGATGAACTCCTGTCGAGCCTCGACGATTTGCCGGGCTGGCCCGAGCAGGTCAAGACCATGCAACGCAACTGGATCGGCAAGTCCCGTGGCATGGAAGTGCAGTTCCCCTACAACGTCGACTCCATCGGCGCAGAAGGTGTACTGAAAGTCTTCACCACCCGTCCGGACACCCTGATGGGCGCGACCTACGTCGCCGTGGCCGCCGAACACCCGCTGGCCACCCAGGCTGCACAGAACAACCCCGAGCTGCAGGCGTTCATCGCCGAATGCAAGGGCGGCAGCGTCGCCGAAGCCGACGTCGCCACCCAGGAGAAAAAAGGCCTGCCGACCTCGTTGTTCGTCGAGCACCCATTGACCGGCGAGAAGCTGCCGGTGTGGGTCGCCAACTACGTGCTGATGCACTACGGTGATGGCGCAGTAATGGCTGTGCCGGCCCACGACGAGCGCGATTTCGAATTTGCCGTCAAGTACAACCTGCCGATCAAGTCCGTGGTGCGCACCAGTTCGGGCGACACCAACCCGGCTCCGTGGCAGGACGCGTACAACGAACACGGCACACTGATCAATTCCGGCGAGTTCGACGGCCTGGATTTCGAAGGCGCCTTCGACGCCATCGAAGTCGCGCTGATCAAGAAAAACCTCGGTGCCTCGCGCACCCAGTTCCGCCTGCGTGACTGGGGCATCAGCCGCCAACGCTACTGGGGCTGCCCGATCCCGATCATCCACTGCGAAACCTGCGGTGACGTGCCGGTACCGGAAGACCAACTGCCGGTCGTATTGCCCGAAGACGTGGTGCCGGACGGTGCTGGCTCGCCATTGGCGCGCATGCCCGAATTCTACGAGTGCACCTGCCCGAACTGCGGTGCCCCGGCCAAACGCGAAACCGACACCATGGACACCTTCGTGGAGTCTTCGTGGTACTACGCCCGCTACGCCTCGCCGCACTATGAAGGCGGCCTGGTGGAAAAATCCGCGGCCGACCACTGGCTGCCGGTAGACCAGTACATCGGCGGTATCGAACACGCCATCCTTCACCTGCTGTACGCGCGCTTCTTCCACAAGCTGATGCGTGATGAAGGCCTGGTGAGTTCCGACGAGCCGTTCAAGAACCTGCTGACCCAGGGCATGGTGATTGCCGAGACTTATTACCGCCGCGAAGCCAATGGCGCCTACACCTGGTTCAACCCGGCAGATGTCGAGCTGGAGCGTGACAGCAAGGCCAAGGTGATCAGCGCCAAGCTGAAATCCGACGGCCTGCCGGTGGAAATCGGCGGCACCGAGAAGATGGCCAAGTCGAAGAACAACGGCGTCGACCCACAGTCGATGATCGACCAGTTCGGCGCGGACACCTGCCGCCTGTTCATGATGTTCGCCTCGCCGCCTGACATGAGCGCGGAATGGTCGGACTCCGGCGTCGAAGGTTCGCATCGCTTCCTCAAGCGCGTCTGGCGCCTGGCGCACGCCCATGTCAGCCAAGGCTTGCCGGGCAAGCTGGACGTGGCGACCCTGAGCGATGAGCAAAAAGTCATTCGCCGCAGCACCCACCTGGCCATCAAGCACGCCAGCCAGGACGTGGGCCAGCACCACAAATTCAACACCGCCATCGCCCAGGTGATGACGCTGATGAACGTGCTGGAGAAAGCGCCGCAGGCCACCGAACAGGACCGCGCACTGGTACAGGAAGGCCTGGAAACGGTCACCCTGCTGCTGGCGCCGATCACGCCACACATCAGCCACGAACTGTGGAACCAGTTGGGCCACAGCGGTGCCGTCATCGATGCCGGCTGGCCGGTACAGGATGACAGCGCCCTGGTACAGGACACGCTGCAACTGGTGATTCAGGTCAACGGCAAGCTGCGTGGCCAGATCGACATGCCGGCCAGCGCCAGCCGTGAAGACGTCGAAGCCGCCGCCCGTATCAATGAGAACGTGCTGCGCTTCACCGAAGGCCTGACGATCCGCAAAGTGATCGTGGTGCCCGGCAAACTGGTCAATATCGTCGCTAGCTAATCGGATCGGGCGCCGAGGGAATAACCCTGGCGCCGAACAAAACCTCCAGGGCCTCGATAAGGCCCACATGGTTTCAAGGGGAGCATCAAAATGATCAAACGCAATCTGCTGGTTATGGGCCTTGCCGTGCTGCTGAGCGCTTGCGGCTTCCAGCTGCGCGGCACCGGCACCACCGAACTGGCGATCAAGGAACTGGACGTCACCGCCCGCAACTCCTACGGCGAGACCGTGCAACAGCTGCGCCAGGTCCTGGAAAACAGTGGCGTCAAAGTCTATTCAGGCGCGGCTTACAAGCTGAACCTGCTGGATGAGAAAGAAGAGCAGCGCAACCTCAGCTATGCCAGTGCCGGGCGTGCTTCGGACATTGAGCTGAGCACCACGCTCTTCTTCGAAATCCAGGGCCATGACCACCTGCCGCTGATGGGCGACAAGATCCAGATACAGAAAGTCGTGAGCCACGACGGCAACAACCTGGTGGGTTCGGACTCCGAAACCATCCAGGTGCGCAAGGAAATGCGTCGTGAACTGGTGCAGCGCATGGTCCTGCGCCTGCAACTGATCACGCCGGAGCAACTGGATAAGCTGCAGCAAACCGCGGATGCCAAGGCCAAGGCAGATGCCGATGCGCTGAAAGCGGCGCAAGAGTATGAAGACAGCCAACCTAAACAGTCGCCTGTCGAAGTTCCTGTCGAGTAAGCCAGACGGGGCGCCCCAGGCGCCCCGTTCGCCCTGCCTATGAAACTCGCCCCCGCCCAACTCGCCAAGCACCTGCAAGGCAGCCTTGCGCCCGTCTACATCGTCAGCGGTGATGACCCGCTGCTGTGCCAGGAGGCTGCGGACGCAATTCGCACCGCCGCCCGCCAACAGGGCTTCGATGAACGCCAGGTATTCAGCGCCGACGCCAGTTTCGACTGGGGTACGCTGCTGCAAGCCGGGGCGAGCATGTCGCTGTTCGCCGAAAAACGCCTGCTGGAACTGCGCCTGCCTTCGGGCAAGCCCGGCGACAAAGGCGCGGCGGCTTTGATGGAATACTGCGCACGCCCTGCCGAAGACACGCTGCTGCTGATCAGCCTGCCCAAGCTTGATGGCAGTGCGCAGAAAACCAAGTGGGGCAAGGCGCTGGTGGAAGGCGGCCAGACTCAGTTCATACAGATCTGGCCGGTGGACAGCAGCCAACTGCCGCAGTGGATTCGTCAGCGCCTGTCGCAATCCGGGCTGAGTGCCAGCCAGGATGCGGTGGAGCTGATCGCGGCGCGGGTGGAAGGCAACCTGCTGGCCGCCGCCCAGGAAATCGAAAAGCTCAAGCTGATGGCCGAGGGTGGCCAGATCACCGTCGAAACCGTGCAAGGCGCCGTGGCGGACAGCGCGCGCTTTGACGTATTTGGCCTGGTGGATGCGATCCTCAACGGCGAACCCGCCCACGCCCTGCGCATGCTCGAAGGGCTGCGCGGCGAAGGCGTCGAGCCGCCGGTGATTCTCTGGGCCCTGGCGCGAGAATTACGGCTGCTGGCCAATATTGCCCTGCAGTACAGCCAGGGCATCCCACTGGACAAGGCCTTCAGCCAGGCGCGGCCACCGGTATGGGACAAGCGCAAACCACTGATCAGCAAAGCCCTGCAACGGCACTCGGCGCAACGCTGGGCGCAATTGCTGATGGAAGCCCAACGCATTGACGCGCAGATCAAGGGGCAGGCGGCTGGATCGCCGTGGATGAGCCTGAGTCGTTTGTCACTTTTGATGTCAGGACAGCGCTTGGCGCTGCCTGCTGAATAGTCCTACGTATCGCTGGGCTGGACAGAATCCAAACTTCGGCAGATGATTCGCACCGCATCATCAACCTGCCAGAGAGTACCCATCATGAGCAAAAAGCCATCCAAGCATGGCCCCAACAAGGCCAAATCCATCATCGCCCAGCCGTTGTTCCGCAGTCGCCAGGAACGAGCCGGCAAAGGCAAAGGCAGCTACCGCCGCGAAGCCTTCCAGTCTAATAGCTGGGAGGCTTCTTACTTTCTGGCTGCCTGAAGGCAAGCGCCCCTCCGGCATGATAAGGTCTGTACCTGATTCGTATTCCCTGGACCTGTGCATGCCCTCTAGTCTTTCCCGTCGTTGGCACCTTCGCCAACTGATCGCTGCCTCCAGCCTCATTCTGTTAGTCGCCTGCGCGGAAAAACCCACCGCTGCCGATGCCCAACCCCTGCCCCCGCTCCAGACTGCACCGGTAGCTGCGCCTGCCGTCGTTGCGCCACTGGTGGCAGACAATCTTGATATCCAGCCGACCCAGACCTTTGCCGAATGGCAGGCGGGGTTTCGCGTGGAAGCCTTGAAGGCCGGTATCACGCCGCAGGTTTTCGACACGGCCTTTGCCAATGTCGTACCCGACATGGCGGTGATCCGCGCCGACCGCAGCCAGCCGGAGTTCTCCCGGCCGGTATGGGAATACCTCGATGGCGCGCTGTCGCCGCTGCGGGTGCGCAATGGCCAGTCGCTGCTGGTGAAGTACGCCGACATTCTGCAACGCATTGAGGACCGTTACGGCGTCGACCGCCAGGCGCTGGTCTCGGTGTGGGGCATGGAGAGTAACTTCGGCCAATTCCAAGGCAACAACTCGGTGATCCGCTCACTGGCGACCCTGGCCTATGAAGGCCGTCGCCCGGCCTTCGCCCAGGCGCAGCTGCTGGCGGCGCTGCAAATCATCCAGCATGGCGATATCGCCGCCGACCAGATGAAAGGCTCCTGGGCCGGGGCCATGGGCCAGACCCAGTTCATCCCGACCACCTATAACACCCACGCCGTAGACTTCGATGGTGACGGCCGCCGCGATATCTGGAACAGCCCGGCCGACGCCCTCGCCTCCACCGCGCACTACCTGCAAAGCTCCGGCTGGCAGAAAGGCCAGCCCTGGGGCTTCGAGGTGCAGCAACTGCCGTTGAATTTTGATTACGCCCTGGCCGATGGCAGCGTACGCAAGACCGTTGGCGAGTGGCTGAAACTGGGAATCCAGGTGCCGCCGGGCGCCAGTGTCCCGGCCAACGTCGACCAGCTTTCCGCCGCCCTGTTGCTGCCGGCCGGCTATCGTGGCCCGGCGTTCCTGGTGCTGGATAACTTCCGCGCGATCCTCAAGTACAACAACTCGTCGTCCTACGCGTTGGCAGTTGGCTTGTTGTCGGAACGCTTCGGGGGCGGTGGCTTGATTCGTGGGAGCTGGCCGAAAGATGAGCTGCCGTTGACTCGCTCGCAGCGAATTGACTTGCAGACGGTGCTCAGTGCCAATGGTTACGACGCAGGCAACCCGGACGGGATCATCGGTGCAAATACCCGCAAGGCGATTCGTGCCGCGCAGCAGTCCCTGGGCTGGCCGGCGGATGGGTATCCGACGGTGAAGTTGCTGGAGTCGCTGCAAAGCCGATAGATCGGCGTATGGCTGCTACCGCATTCGCGAGCAAGCCCGCTCCCACATTTTGACCGTGCACTTCCTGAAGGAACGCGATCGAAATGTGGGAGCGGGCTTGCTCGCGAATAGGCCTTTATCGGCGCTACAAAGTTCAGGCCTTAAACACCACATCCTGCTCCAACACCAACCGCTTCTCCCCCGCATCCAGCCGCACCCTGGCGCCCAACGGCAAGGTCAGGTTCGGGTTGCAGTGCCCGCTGCGCCAGCCGGACAGCACAGGAATGCACAACGGCTCGAAGGTCTGCTTCAGCAAGCGCTCAAGCGCAAGGCTATCAACCCCAGCCACATCCCCCACCACCACGCCCGCCACCTGGGCCAGCTTGCCCGCCAGGCGCAAATGGGTGAGCAACCGGTCAATGCGGTACAACGGCTCGTTCACATCTTCGATAAACAGAATGATGCCCTCGGCATCAATCTCGTAATCCGTGCCCATCACTGCTGCGATCATCGATAGATTGCCGCCCAGCAGCCGCCCACAGGCGATGCCTGGCTCGACGGTGGTCAGCGGGTAGGCCACAGGGTGAACCAGCTGGCTGCCGGCCTTCACTTGCCCACGCAGCATGCTGAACAGCGACGACTCGGTAGGCTGTTGCTTTTCACCTAACAGGTCAGCGTTGAACATCGGACCATGGAAGGTGACGAAACCGGCATACCGGTTGATCGCCAGGTGCAGGGCGGTGATATCGCTGTAGCCTACGAATGGCTTGGGGTTGGCCCGGAGCAGGTCAAAGTCCAGGCGGTCCAGCAGGCGTGGCGTGCCGTAGCCGCCGCGCAGGCAGAAAATTGCGTCGATGGTCGAATCGGCGAACGCCGCGTGCAGGTCATCAAGGCGTACCTCATCACTGCCGGCCAGATAGCCATCACGCTGGCTCACGCCCGGAAAGATCCGCAGTGTGTAGCCTCGGGCGCGCATCCATTGCGTGGCCGTGTCGATATCCAGCTCGGCCGGCCCGGCAGGGGCAATCAGCCCGATCACGCCTTCGGCGCGCAGCGCAGGTACCGCACAAGTGGTCAATTGAGTCGTCATCCATGGTTCTCCTCGTGTGGATTGCCCAAGGCACTCTAAACAGCAATGGTTGCAAACAGAAGAGGAAGAGTCAGTAGCAAATGTGGGAGCGGGCCTGGGTGGGAGCGGGCTTGCTCGCGAAGACGGTCAGTCAGTCACCGGACAGGTCAACTGATCCAACGCATTCGCGAACAAGCCCGCTCCCACTCAAGCCGGCTCCCACATGGGTCCTGCAGTGTCCGGCGTTCCGCGTATCAGGACACCAGGCTGGCCTTGACCAGTTTCGCCTGCTCGTCGGCGTGGTACGAGGAACGTACCAGCGGGCCGGAAGCGACGTTCTTGAAGCCCATCTTGTAGCCTTCTTCGGCAAACCAGGCGAACACATCCGGGTGCACGAAACGCTGTACCGGCAAGTGGCTGCGGGACGGCTGCAGGTACTGGCCGAGGGTCAGCATGTCGATGTCGTGTTCGCGCATGCGCTTCATGACTTCGATGACTTCTTCGTCGGTTTCGCCCAGGCCCAGCATCAGGCCGGATTTGGTCGGAATGTGCGGCATCATCTGCTTGAATTTCTGCAGCAGGGTCAGCGACCACTGGTAGTCCGAACCCGGACGCGCAGCCTTGTACAGGCGCGGCACGGTTTCCAGGTTGTGGTTGAACACGTCAGGCGGCTCGGCGGCAGTGATTTCCAGCGCCACGTCCATACGGCCACGGTAGTCCGGCACCAGGGTCTCGAGCATCACGTTCGGCGACAGCTTGCGGATCTCGCGGATACAGTCGGCAAAGTGCTGGGCACCGCCGTCACGCAGGTCGTCGCGGTCTACCGAGGTAATCACGACATACTTGAGTTTCAGGTCGGCGATGGCGATGGCCAGGCTTTCCGGCTCGTTGACGTCCAGTGGCTTCGGCCGGCCGTGGCCAACGTCGCAGAACGGGCAACGACGGGTGCAGATGTCACCCATGATCATGAAGGTCGCGGTGCCACCGGAGAAGCACTCGCCCAGGTTCGGGCAGGACGCCTCTTCGCACACGCTGTGCAGCTTGTGTTTGCGCAGCAGGGCCTTGATGCGGTCGACTTCCGGCGAAACCGGGATACGCACGCGAATCCAGTCAGGCTTTTTCGGCAGTTCGGTGGTCGGAATGATCTTCACCGGGATGCGTGCAACCTTCTCGGCGCCGCGCAGCTTGACGCCGGCTTCTACCTTGGCACGCGGGGCCGGACGCTCGGTAACATCCAGCGTCGGGATCATGGTTTGCACTGCATCAGTAGTCATAATCAGTCGATTCCGCCCGTTAGGGTCGTCTGCTCAGCATAGTCGAGGTGTTTGACGAGCTGCGCGCGCAGCCGGGCACTTACCTCGGCAAATTCTAGTGGTGTTGCGTGATCGCTCAACTGGGTCATCGCCAAACCGGCGTAGCCGCAGGGATTGATCCGTCGAAACGGCGCCAGGTCCATGTCCACATTCAAGGCCAGGCCATGAAAGGAACAACCGTGGCGAATCCGCAAGCCCAGGGAGGCGATTTTCGCGCCATCAACATAAACCCCCGGTGCATCCGGCTTGGCCGCGGCGGTCACACCGTAGCTGGCCAGCAGCTCGATCAGGCATGACTCCATGCGACTGACCAGCTCACGTACGCCAAAACCCAGCCTGCGCACGTCCAGCAACAGATAAGCCACCAATTGACCTGGGCCATGGTAAGTCACCTGCCCGCCGCGGTCGACCTGCACCACCGGGATTTCTCCCGGCAGCAGCAAATGCTCGGCCTTGCCGGCCTGGCCCTGGGTGAAAACCGGCGGGTGCTCCACCAGCCAGATTTCATCCGGGGCTTCGGTGCCGCGCTCGTTGGTGAACCGCTGCATGGCGTGCCACACCGGTTCGTAAGCCATTTGGCCGAGCTCGCGAAAGCCCAGGGTCTGTGACATCACAACACCATGTGCACGAAGCCGGTAGCCCGCAGTTCGCTGTTGATGTTGTAGAGCTGGTCCTGGTCAGTCGCCACGATGTGCAACTGAATAGTGGTGTACTTGCCGTTGGTGCTTTGACGCTCATCCACACGGTCATGGTTGATCGTTGCGTGTTTCTTGACGATCTCGATGATCTTGTCCTTGTTGCCCACGCCCGTATCGCTGATCACCTTGACGGGATAGTCCACGTTTGGGAATTCGATCTTTGGCGCCTTTACTTCGGTATCGGTCATGGCGTAACGGCCTCGTAAGCGTAAGCCGTGGCGACGGGCATAACCCCGCGCCGGATCAGCGCGGGGTCATGCAGGTGCACACTATCAGTTGAACAAGCTGTAGAAGAATAGACGGATGCTATCCCACACGCGTCGGAAGATACCACCTTCGTCGACGGCGTCCAGAGCGATCAGATCGGCGCTGTGCACCACCTTGTCGTCCAGCTTCACTTCGACTTTACCAATCACATCGCCCTTGGCGATCGGTGCGACCAGTTGCGGGTTCATGGTCATGCTGGCAACCAGCTTCTTGAGCTGGCCTTTAGGCATGGTCAGGGTCAGGTCTTCAGCCAGGCCGGCCTTGACTTGATGGGTCGCGCCTTTCCACACAGGGGCCTGAGCCAGCTCGGTGCCTTTCTGGTAGAAGGTCTGGGTTTCGAAGAAACGGAAGCCATAGGTCAGCAGCTTTTGCGTCTCGGCCGCACGGGCCTGCTCGCTGTTGGTACCGAATACCACGGCAATCAGGCGCTGGCCGTCACGGACAGCGGACGACACCATGCAGTAGCCGGCTTCTTCGGTGTGGCCGGTTTTCAGGCCATCGACGGTCTTGTCACGCCACAGCAACAGGTTGCGGTTAGGCTGCTTGATGTTGTTCCAGAAGAACTCTTTCTGGGAGTAGATCGCGTAGTGCACCGGGTCGACACGAATGATCGCGCGAGCCAGGATCGCCATGTCGTGAGCCGACGAGTAGTGCTCAGGGTTCGGCAGGCCGGTCGGGTTCATGAAGTGGCTGTTGGTCATGCCCAGGTCGGCCACGGTTTTGTTCATCATGTCGGCGAACGCATCTTCGCTGCCGGCGATGTGCTCGGACAGGGCTACGCTGGCGTCGTTACCCGACTGGATGATGATGCCGTGCAGCAGGTCGCTGACGGTCACTTGCGAGCCGACCTTGATGAACATCCGCGAACCGCCGGTGCGCCAGGCGTTTTCGCTGACGGTCACCGGATCGTTTTCGCCGATCTGGCCGCGACGGATTTCCAGGGTCGCGATGTAGGCGGTCATCAGCTTGGTCAGGCTGGCTGGGGGCAGGCGCTGGTCACCGTTGTTCTCCACCAGCACGTTGCCGCTGGCGGCGTCCATCAGGACCCAGGCCTTGGCAGCCAGTTGCGGGGAAGCTGGCACCATTTCAACCGCCCAGGCGGCCGGGGTGATGATCAGCGAAAGAAGCAGGCACGTGCGTTTGGCTAAGGTGGTGATGTTCATCCGTCTCTCGAAATTGCTTATGGAAACTTGCCCTCGCGGGCAAAACTATTCAGACAGCCCGTCGCCAGACTGTCGCGTGTTCGGTTGCATGCCCACCCCTTGCCCCTGGGTTTTTATTGTTCAACGAGCCAACAACCAGGGCTCAAACCCGCATGCGAGCCTGAGCCATCAATCCTTTGTACTGCTTACTCGGCGGTGACCACGCTGGGTTGCCCCAGGTTGGCCAGGCGCACGCTGTTCTGCACTTGCGCAACTTCACTCGGCGAGCCGATCGGCCCCATGCGCACACGGTGCAGGGTCTGCTGGTTACGCACAATAGAGCTGATAAAGACTGGCGCGCTGACCATCCCGCTGAGCTTGGACCTTAGCAGCTCTGCCGCGTCCGGGTTGGCGAAAGCGCCGACTTGCAGGTACTGGCCGCCCACGGTAGAGGCTCCCGGTGCTGCATGCGGAATGACCACCGTGTCCGGGGCGTGCTGCGCCGGCGGCGGGGTCCACTGTTCGATCTTGCCGGCCGAGGCCGTGACTTGCGGTTGCGGGGTTTGCGGTTCGTTGAGCATCAACGGCGCCGGCTTGCCACGCTGGGCCCAGTACTGGGCCGGGTCGATACCTTCGACCTTCACCCGGGCGGTGCCGATTTCGGCATACCCGAGTTTCTTGGCGGCGGCGTAGGACAAGTCGATGATCCGGTCCGAATAGAACGGCCCACGGTCATTGACCCGCAGGATTACCGAGCGGTTGTTGTCCAGGTTGGTCACGCGTACATAGCTGGGCAGCGGCAGGGTCTTGTGCGCCGCGCTCATGCCGTACAGGTCATAGACTTCGCCGTTGGCGGTGTTCTGGCCGTGGAACTTGGTCCCGTACCAGGACGCCGTACCTGATTGCACGTAGGTCTTGGAGTCTTGCAGCGGGAAGTAGTTTTTGCCCAGCACGGTATAGGGGTTGGCCTTGTAAGGGCCGGTGTGCAGGGTCGGCGTGGCATCCGGGATCTTCGAAACATCCACATCCCACCACGGCGCGCCGTCTTTGTGGGCGCGGTTGATATCCAGCCCCGGCTGGGAGCGGATCGCCGTGCCAGCGGTTTTTTGCACCGGTGCACGACTGGTGGAGCAACTGACCACCAATAACGACAATGCGGCGTACGCCAACAGCTTCAGGGGTTTGTACATCGGTGATACCGGCATTACTTGACGCCCCGTGCTTGGACCAGCATGTCTGACAGTTGATGCACGGCCATGGCGTACATCACGCTGCGGTTATAACGCGTGATTGCGTAGAAATTCTTCAGGCCCATCCAGTATTCGGGGCCATTTTCGCCTTCGAGGCGGAACGCCGTCACCGGCATATCATCGCGTGGCGCATTCTGACTCGACCAGCCCAGCGCCCGCAACTCCCCGACCGTCTTGACCGGCTCGATACCCTGGGTCAGGCCTTCATCGGCGCGCTCACCGGTCACATCGGCGCGAATCACCACCGGCTCGCCGGCTACCCAGCCGTGACGCTTGAAATAGCTGGCGACGCTGCCGATAGCGTCATCGGGGTTGCTCCAGATATTGATATGGCCGTCGCCGTCAAAATCCACGGCGTAGGCGCGAAAGCTGCTCGGCATGAACTGCGGCAAGCCCATGGCCCCGGCGTAGGAGCCCTTGAGGGTCAACGGGTCGACCTGCTCTTCACGGGCCAACAACAGGAACTCGCGCAGCTCTTTGCGGAAGAATTCGGCGCGTGGCGGGTAGTCAAAACCCAGGGTCGACAAGGCGTCGATCACCCGGTAGCTGCCGGTGTTGCGGCCGTAGAAGGTTTCGATGCCGATGATTGCCACGATCACCTGGGCCGGTACGCCGTATTCCTGCTCGGCGCGGGCCAGCACCGCTTCGTGCTGGCGCCAGAAGTCCACGCCCCGCGCCACGCGGGCGTCGGTCAGGAACATCGGGCGATATTCCTTCCACTGCTTCACGCGCTCGGCGGGCCGGGAGATGGCGTCGAGGATCGCCTGCTTGCGCTGGGCCTCGCGGAACACGCCCATCAGCTGTTCACCGGCGAAACCATAGTCACGGGTCATCTCACCGACAAACTCGGCGACCTGGGGCGAACCGTCGTAGTCGCCGGCCTGCGCTTCCTGCACAGCGGCTCCCAGCAGGCCCAACAGGCCCATCCAGGACACGTGCCGGGCAGCCCAGCCGCGCATTACTTGCATTGACATCTTCACCTTATTCAAACCTGTGCGATCCACTTACGATGGGTATGGATCGACATCAAAACCCCAAACGCTGACAGCAATGTCACCAGCGAAGTTCCGCCGTAGCTAATGAACGGCAACGGCACCCCAACCACCGGCAACAGGCCACTGACCATACCGATGTTGACGAAAACGTAAACAAAAAACGTCATGGTGAGGCTACCGGCGAGCAATTTGCCAAACAGGGTTTGCGCCTGGGCAGTAATCACCAGGCCGCGCCCGATCAGCAGCAAGTAAATCAGCAACAGTGCGCAGATGCCCACCAGGCCGAACTCCTCGCCCATCACCGCGATAATGAAGTCGGTGTGGCTTTCCGGCAAAAAGTCCAGGTGCGACTGGGTGCCCAGCAGCCAGCCCTTGCCGAATACGCCGCCGGAACCGATGGCCGCCTTGGACTGGATGATGTTCCAGCCGGTGCCCAGCGGATCGCTCTCCGGGTCGAGGAACGTGAGGATTCGCTGCTTCTGGTAGTCGTGCATGAAGAAGAACCACATGGCCACGGCCACCGGCACGGCCGCGGCCAGCACGCTGAGGATCCAGCGCCAGCGCAGCCCCCCCATGAACAGCACGAACGCGCCGCCCGCCAGGATCAGCAGCGAGGTGCCGAGGTCGGGCTGGCGCACGATCAGGATGAACGGCACGCCGATCAATATCAGGCTGATGCCCACGTGCTTGAGCTGGGGCGGCAGTGTGCGTTTTGACAGGTACCAGGCGATGGTCGCAGGCATCAAAATCTTCATGAATTCCGACGGCTGGAAGCGAATCACCCCCGGGATGTTGATCCAGCGCGTCGCACCCATGGCGTTGTGGCCCATGACATCCACCACCACCAGCAGCAACACCCCGGCGACATACCCCAGCGGCACCCAGCGCGCCATGAAACGCGGCTCCAGCTGGGCGATCACCACCATCGACAACAGGCCCAGGCCAAACGACGACGCCTGTTTGATCAGCAAGTCCCAGTTCTTGCCACTGGCCGAATACAACACGAACAGGCTGCCGGCGGCCAGGGTCAGCAGCAGGATCAGCAACGGGCCATCAATGTGCATGCGCTGCAGCAAAGTGGCGCGGCGGCGCATCACATCCTCGCTGGAGAGGATGCGGTCAAAATTACTCTTCACGGGCCGTAGCCTCCACACTGGATGGGGTGCCGCCATATTCGGGCTTGAGCTTGCCGTCTTCGGTCAACAGCCAGGCATCCATGATCTGACGCACCACGGGCGCTGCTACGCCGGAACCGGATTCACCGTTCTCGACCATCACCGCCACGACGATCTTCGGGTTGTCGGCCGGAGCAAAGCCGACGAACAAGGCGTGGTCACGGTGGCGTTCCTGAACCTTGGAGCGGTCGTATTTCTCGCCCTGCTTGATCGCGACCACCTGGGCCGTACCGCTCTTGCCGGCAATCCGGTATTGCGCACCGGCTGCCGCTTTACGAGCGGTACCCCGGGCGCCGTGCATCACTTGCTGCATGCCGTGGTTGACCTTGGTCCAGTCGGACGGGTCGCGCAGCACAATGTCGGGAATCGGGTTTTCGTCCACCGGGCGTTCGCCCTCGATGGTCTTGGCCAGGTGCGGGCGGTTCCACACCCCTTTGTTGGCCACCAGCGCGGTGGCCTGGGCCAGTTGCAGCGGCGTGGCCTGCATGTAGCCCTGGCCGATCCCCAGGATCAGGGTTTCGCCCGGGAACCAAGCCTGGCGCCGGGTCGCACGCTTCCACTCGCGGGACGGCATCAGGCCAGGGGATTCTTCGAACATGTCCAGGGAGACTTTCTGACCAAGGCCGAACTTGCCCATGTAGGCCGACAGCCGATCAATCCCCAGCTTGTGGGCCAGGTCATAGAAGTAGGTGTCGTTGGAACGCATGATCGCCGTATCCAGGTCCACATAGCCGTCGCCGGTGCGGTTCCAGTTACGGTATTTGTGATCGTAGTTGGGCAGCATGTAGTAGCCGGGGTCGAACACCCGGCTCGACGCCGTGACCACGCCCGAGTCCAGGCCGGCAATCGCCACCGCCGGCTTGATGGTCGAGCCCGGCGGATACAGGCCGCGCAATACGCGGTTGAACAGCGGCCGGTCGATGGAATCACGCAGCTCGGCGTAGGCCTTGAAGCTGATCCCGGTGACAAACAGGTTGGGGTCAAAACTTGGCTGGCTGACCATCGCCAGCACTTCGCCAGTGCTCGGATCCAGTGCCACCACGGCACCCCGACGCCCGCCCAGGGCCATCTCCGCCGCTTCCTGCAACTTGATGTCCAGGCTCAGCACGATGTCCTTGCCGGGCACCGGGTCGGTACGCTTGAGCACCCGCAGCACGCGGCCACGGGCGTTGGTCTCGACTTCCTCGTAACCCACCTGGCCGTGCAGTTCCGGCTCGTAGAAACGCTCGATGCCGGTCTTGCCGATATGGTGGGTGCCGCTGTAGTTGACCGGGTCGAGGGCCTTCAGCTCTTTCTCGTTGATCCGGCCCATGTAGCCGACCGAATGCGCAAAGTGCGCCCCTTGCGGGTAGTGCCGCACCAACTGCGCCACCACTTCCACACCCGGCAGCCGGAACTGGTTCACCGCGATCCGGGCGATCTGCTCTTCGGTCAGCTCGAACAGGATCGGCACCGGCTCAAACGGCCGGCGCCCCTGTTTCATGCGCTTTTCGAAAATCACCCGGTCTTCCGGCGTCAGTTGCAGCACCTCGACGATCACATCGAGGATCTGCTGCCAGTCGCCGGAGCGTTCGCGGGTCATGCTCAGGCTGAAGCTGGGCCGGTTATCCGCTACCACCACGCCATTGCGGTCGAAAATCAGCCCACGGGTCGGCGGAATCGGCTGCACGTGCACCCGGTTGTTTTCCGACAATGTGGAGTGATAGTCGTACTGGATCACCTGCAGGAAATACAGGCGCGCAATCAGCACCCCCAGCAATGCCACCACCAAAATCGCGCCAAACACCACCCGCGCGCGTACAAGACGTGCGTCTTTCTCGTGGTCCTTGATGCGGATCGGCTGGGTCATCAGGCAGGGCGCAGATTATTTGTGGTAAGGGTGCCCGGACAGAACTGTCCAGGCGCGATACAGCTGTTCACCGATCAGAATTCTTACCAGCGGGTGCGGCAGTGTCAGGGGCGACAGCGACCAGCGCTGGTCCGCACGCGCGCACACTTCCGGCGCCAGCCCCTCGGGGCCGCCGACCATGAAGTTGACCGTGCGCGAATCCAGGCGCCAGCGATCCAGTTCCACCGCCAACTGCTCGGTGCTCCAAGGCTTGCCGTGCACTTCGAGGGTCACGATCCGCTCGTTGGGCCCGACCTTGGCCAGCATGGCTTCGCCTTCCTGACGGATAAAGCGGGCCACGTCGGCGTTCTTGCCCCGGGTATTGAGCGGTATTTCCACCAGTTCCAGCGCCAATTCGGATGGCAGGCGCTTGGCATATTCATGCCAGCCTTCTTCCACCCACTTGGGCATGCGTGAACCGACAGCGATCAGACGCAGGCGCACAGCCGTTCCTTATTCCTGGTCTTTGTTGAGCTTGTCGAAGTGCGCGTGGCCGACTTCAGGGCTGTGGTGCTTGCCATCGGCGGCACGGCTCTGCTCGGCGCCTTTCCACAGACGCTCCAGGTCGTAGAACTGACGGGCGTTGCTGGTCATCATGTGAACGATCACGTCGTCCATGTCCAGCAGTACCCAGTCGCTGTCGCCCTTGCCTTCTTCACCCAATGGCTTGACGCCCTGGGCTTTGACCGCTTCGCGAACCTTGTCCAGCATCGCGCCGATCTGGCGGTTGGAGGTACCGGTGGCGATGATCATGAAGTCGGTGATGCTCTGCTTGTCGCGCACGTCCAGGACCTGGATGTCCTGGGCCTTCACGTCTTCCAGGGCAGCCACGGCAACCTTCACCAGCTCTTCGCCGGCCAGCTCAGGGCCGGTGTGGGCTTCTACTGGCAGAGGAGCGCTCTTGAACGTGCCTTTGCGCTTAACTTTGCTTACGTCTTTGTTCGTCATATAAAACTCGTTTTGCTCGTATGTTCGGGCGCTCGCTGCACGACTGTTCGTGCGTTCAAGCGCGCCTTTTCAGTTCGACGCACGGTAAAGCCCGTGCGCATCGATGTAGGCCAGGACCGCGTCAGGCACCAGGAAACGTACCGACTTCCCGCTGGCCAGCAGTTGACGGATCTGGGTGGCAGACACCGCAAGCGGGGTTTGCCAGACGAATGCAATATTCCCGCTCGGCCCGGTCAGGGCCAAAGGGTCACTTACCGACCGCGCCGCCAGCAGGTTGCGCAAGGCATCCGGCGATTCTGCGTCGGCATCCGGGCGTTGCAGCACCAGGATGTGGCAATGCTGGAGCAACTCTTCCCAGCGATGCCAAGTGGGCAGGCCGCAAAACGCGTCCCAGCCCAAAAGTAGAAATAACTGGTCATCCGCGGCCAACTCGGCCCGCATCAGTTCCAGGGTGTCGACAGTGTAGGACGGTTTGTCGCGCTTGAGTTCGCGGTCGTCCACCACCAGCGGTGCAATGCCGGCCACAGCAAGGCGGACCATCTCCAGGCGCTGCTGCGCAGACACCTGCGGCGTATCGCGATGCGGCGGCCGGGCATTCGGTGCCAGGCGCAGTTCATCCAGCCCGAGGGCGTCCGCGACTTCCAGTGCACTGCGCAAATGGCCGATGTGCACGGGGTCGAAGGTGCCGCCGAGCAGCCCGATGCGTTTACCCATCAAGTGCGCACATGACCGTCACCGAACACCACGTACTTCTCGCTGGTCAGCCCTTCCAGGCCAACCGGGCCGCGTGCGTGGAGCTTGTCGGTGGAGATACCGATCTCCGCTCCCAGGCCGTACTCGAAGCCGTCGGCAAAGCGCGTCGAGGCGTTGACCATCACCGAAGCGGAATCCACTTCGTTGAGGAAACGCCGGGCATCACTGAAATGCTCGGTGACAATGGCGTCGGTGTGCTTGGAGCCGTATTGATTGATGTGTTCGATGGCCTGGTCCAGGCCGTCGACGATGCGGATCGACAGGATCGGCGCCGTGTATTCGGTGTACCAGTCCTGCTCGGTGGCCTCGATCACGTCGCTGCCGAGGATCGCCCGGGTACGCTCGCAACCACGCAGTTCAACGCCCTTGTCGCGGTAGATGGCAGCCAGCGGCGGCAGCACGCGATCGGCAATGCCGACGTGCACCAGCAGGGTTTCCATGGTGTTGCACGGGGCGTAGCGGTGAGTCTTGGCGTTGTCGGCAATGCGGATCGCCTTGTCGAGGTCGGCGGCGATGTCGATGAACACGTGGCAGACGCCGTCCAGGTGCTTGATAACTGGCACCTTGGCATCACGGCTCACGCGTTCGATCAGGCTCTTGCCACCCCGTGGCACGATCACGTCGACGAACTCAGGCATGGTGATAAGCGCACCAACGGCAGCGCGGTCAGTGGTCTCGACCACTTGCACCACTTCGGCCGGCAGTTCGGCCACGGCCAGGCCCTGCTGAATGCACGCAGCGATGGCACGGTTGGAATTGATGGCCTCGGAACCGCCCCGCAGGATGGTGGCATTGCCCGACTTGAGGCACAGGCTTGCGGCGTCGATGGTCACGTTCGGGCGCGACTCATAGATGATGCCGATCACGCCCAGGGGCACGCGCATCTTGCCCACCTGGATACCCGATGGCAGGTAGCGCATGTCGCGGATTTCACCGATGGGGTCAGGCAGCTTGGCCACCTGACGCAAGCCTTCGATCATGTCGTCGATCCGCGCCGGCGTCAGCGCCAGGCGATCCAGCAATGCAGGCTCCAGGCCATTGGCGCGACCGTTGGCCAAATCCTGTTCATTGGCGGCGCTCAGCTCGGAGCGCGAAGCATCCAGAGCGTCGGCGGCTGCCAGCAAGGCGCGGTTCTTCTGCGCAGTGCTCGCACGGGCGATCAACCGCGAGGCCTGACGGGCAGCGCGACCCAGGCGGGTCATGTAGTCAAGAACGGACTCAGTCATGGTCTGGTGGGGTCTTGGCAAAGAGGAAAGCGGCAGATTATAGCTGTGACGCCGTCCTACGGACAGCGGTGAGGGGCGGATGGTCGAAATGAACTGTAAAAACCCGACGTTCAGCGGGAATTAAGGCTGGAGTTGTTATCATCCTGTCACATTTAGCCGTATTACCTTTGATCGCCATGTCCAGTTTCTCGCCGCTGATCCCCGCCAACGCCCTGCCCGACGGCTTTTTCGACCGTGACGCGCAACTGCTCGCGCGCGAATTGCTCGGAAAAGTCATTCGCCATCGTGTTGGTGATTTGTGGCTGTCGGCACGAATTATCGAAACCGAAGCGTATTACCTCGCCGAAAAAGGCAGCCACGCGTCCTTGGGCTACACAGAAAAGCGTAAGGCTTTGTTTCTGGATGGCGGGCACATCTATATGTACTACGCCCGCGGCGGTGATTCGCTGAACTTCAGCGCCCACGGTCCGGGCAATGCGGTGCTGATCAAATCAGCCTATCCGTGGGTCGACGAAGTCTCCGGCCCGGCCAGCCTGGCGCAGATGCTGCTGAATAACCCGGACGCCAGCGGCAGGCCACGACCCTCGCAAAAGCTGTGCGCCGGCCAGACCTTGCTGTGCAAGGCGCTGGGTTTGAAGGTGCCGATGTGGGACGCCAAGCGCTTTGACCAGGAACTGCTCTACGTGGAAGACGTAGGGGTGGCGCCAGCGCAGATCATCCAGACCACCCGCCTGGGCATTCCCGGTGGGCGCGATGAACACCTGATGTACCGCTTCGTCGATGCCGGTTATGCGCCGTATTGCACACGGAACCCGCTGCGCCGGGGCCAGGTCGAAGGCCGCGACTATTTTTTGATTTGAAAACATACATAAACCTGTAGGAGCCCGGCTTGCCCGGCGATAGCGGACTCAAGGACGCCATCGCCGGCAAGCCGGGCTCCCACAAGGACGATCTACAAAAGGGAGTTGATTGTATGGGCCCATGGCTCGATAGCATTACCGGCTGGCTGACCCTGAACCCGCAATGGCTGGCCGTGGCGGTGTTTATCGTGGCGTGCGTGGAGTGCCTGGCCATTGCCGGCCTGATCGTACCTGGCACGGTATTGCTGTTTGCCATCGCCGCCCTGGCCGGCAGCGGCGCACTGTCACTGGGAGAAACCCTGTTGCTGGGCTTCCTCGGCGGCGTGCTGGGCGATGTTGTTTCCTACTTCCTCGGTCGCCATTTCCACCAGAACATCCGGCGCCTTCCCGGCCTGCGGCATCACCCGGAATGGATGAGCGGCGCCGAGGCCTACTTCCAGAAGTACGGCATCGCCAGCCTGTTGGTAGGCCGCTTCATTGGCCCGCTGCGGCCAATGTTGCCGATGGTTGCGGGCATGTGCGACATGCCCTTCCCACGTTTTGCCGCCGTGAGCCTGCTGGCCGGCGCAGGTTGGTCGGTGGCGTATCTGTTGCCGGGTTGGGCCACCGGCGCGGCCTTCCGCCTGCCATTGCCCGAAGGCTTCTGGCCGGAGGCCGGGATTGTCGCCGCCTGTCTCGCAGTGTTGATCGGCGTAAGCCTCAACAGCAGCCTGCGCGGCCATCGGCGCGCCACCCTATGGATTGGCTGCATTGGCGGCACACTGTTGATCGCGTTGTTTATCGGCTATCCCTACCTCAACGACTTTGACCAGGGCTTGATGGCACTGGTGCAGGAACACCGCGGCCCGGCGATCGACCGGGCAATGGTGATGGTGACCCAGCTCGGCGAGTTCAAGAAGATGTTTGTCGCCAGCGCGGTGCTGACCGGCCTGCTGGTGGTGGCGCGGCAATGGCGCCAGGCAATCTTTGTCGGCGCCACCCTGCTGGGCGCGGCGCTGATCAATACCGGGACCAAGCTGTTTTTTGCGCGGATGCGCCCCGAAGTGCTGACCGACCCACTCACCAGCTTCAGCATGCCCAGCGGCCATGCGTCCGGCTCGTTTGCATTCTTCCTGGCCTTGGCAGTGCTTGCCGGTCGCGGTCAACCGACACGACTGCGCCTGACCTGGCTGGTGCTTGGCTGCATTCCCGCCGCCACCATCGCGATTTCCCGGGTGTACCTGGGTGCACACTGGCCGACGGACATCCTGGCCGGCACCCTGCTGGCAATGACGGTGTGCGCCTTCAGCCTGACGTTAAGCCAGCACCGCAGCCTGTTGCCACCGATGCCGCCGAGAGTCTGGTGGCTGATCCTGCCGGTGTGTGGCGCGGTGCTCGGGTTCATTGCGTTTACCGGCACTTCCCACGCGCTGCTGAGGTATGCCTACTAGGCAGGCCCCAGCCAATCCAGGGGTGCAGCGCGGCGTTCGACGCTGCGCTCGCGCCGCTCCAGAAGCATTTCGTCAGCAATCTCCGCGGCGCGTTCGGCGATGTACTCCGCGCCGCGACCGTCGTTCATATGAAGAATTTGCGTGGTGACGGCCATAAAAAACGCATCCCACACGACTTGCTCCGATTGCGAAAGCCGAATCATCCTTTCCCCCTGATCATCGTTACGTGACTGCCAACTATTTCAGGCAACGGGATCAGGACAACCACGGAAAATCTGAAGACCGGGAAGGACAAGTCCGAGTGACACTCGCGGGTCAGGTGAACAGCTCGCCCTGCAACTCATCCAGCAGCAACTGGATCGCGTCCAGGCGCTGTTGCGGGTCATCGAGTTGCAACAGGTCGATCTTGTCGGCCTCGGTAAAGGGCAGCAGATAGGCCAACTGATTACCCAGGGCTTGCTGGCCATCGGCGTGGGTGCCCATATCCAGGGACGCCACCATCGGATGCTCGGCCAGGGCATGAAGCAACGCCAGCAAGTCAGCGTCTTCCTCTTCCAGCGGTTGCTCGGGATGCTCGTGCAGCCATTGCACCTCGGCCACCAGTAACTGGTCCTTCTGCACACCGGCATCACGCACGCGGAAACGCCGGCCACCCTCGACCCGAATCCCCAGCAGGCCATTGTCCTGCTGCTTGAAGTCGCGGATCAGCGCCTCGCAGCCAATCAACGCATAGCCATCCGGCGCCAGCCCCACTTCCTTGCCGTCGAGGATGCACACCACGCCAAAGCTTTCGCCCTTTTTCATGCAGCGGCTGATCATGTCCAGGTAACGCGCCTCGAACAGCTGCAGGTCGAGGGTGCACCCGGGAAACAGCACGGTATTGAGCGGGAAAAGCGCCAGACTCATAAAGGTTTCCTTAAACCCGACTTAAATAACCAGCGACACGGCCAACGGCAGGAACACCGCCGTGGCCACGCCCATCAGACTCATGGCCAGCGCCGCAAAGGCGCCGGTCTCTTCGCTTTCCTGCAAGGCCACCGACGTACCTACAGCGTGGGCGGTCATGCCCAGCGCCATACCGCGCGCTTCGGGGCTGTGCACGCCCAGCCGTGACAGATACGCCGGACCGATCATCGCGCCGATCACCCCGGTGATCAGCACGAACACCGCCGCCAGTGCCGCCACGCCGCCGATCTGCTCGGCCACCAGCATCGCAATCGGTGAGGTCACGGACTTGGGTGCCATGGTCATCAGCATCATGTGTTCGGCGCCAAACCACCAGCCCAACAGCACGCACAGGCCGGTGGCCAATACGCCTCCCACCACCAGCGTAGTAAAAATCGGCCAGAACAATTGGCGAATTCGTCGCAGATTCAGGTAAAGCGGCACCGCCAGGGCTACCGTCGCCGGGCCCAGCAGGATGCTCATGATCTCGGTGCTCTTGCGGTACTCGACGTACGTCAGGCCACAGCCGAGCAACACACCGATCACCAACAGCATCGACACCAGCACCGGTTGCAGGAAAATCCAGCGGGTTTTCTCGAAACCGGCCAGCACCAGCTGATAGGCGCCGAGGGTGATGCCGATGCCGAACAACGGGTGATGAATCACGGCGGCCCAGGCGCCCTGCCAGTCCAGTGTCATTGGCCGTCCTCCCGCTGCGCCTGGCGCTTGACCAGTTTCTGCATCAGCACGCCGACAAAGCCCATGGCGATCACCAGCGACAGCACCAGCGCGCCGACGATGGCCCAGAAGTCGGCGGCAATGTCCTTGGCATACACCATCACACCGACCGCAGGCGGCACCAGCAGCAATGGCAAATAACGCAGCAGACTGCTGGCCGCCAGGCTCAGGGGTTCACCGACTTCGCCGCGCCACACCAGGAAGGCCAGCATCAGCAGCAGCCCGATAATCGGCCCCGGCAGCACCGGGACAAACAAATGATTGATCGCCGTGCCGAGTAATTGAAACAGCACCAGCCATGTCAGACCGCGTAACAGCATCCGTTCTTCCCCCCAAAAGCGTGTCGGCATTATAAGCACGCTGCCTCTATGGAGCGGCATTCGCCAAAAGCATGGTGGGTTGACCGGGCCAAGTGCCCGTGATGATCTACATTGGTTCTCTGGACCTGTCCAAAACTACAAAAACGATGAAGCCAACCGAGCAAAGAAGGAGAGTCGCAATGCCCTCAGTACCCGTAGCGCAACTCAAAGAATATGTCGGCAAGGAACTGGGACGTTCTGCATGGCTCACCATCGACCAGGAACGTATCAACCTGTTCGCGGAAGCCACCGGCGATTTTCAGTTCATCCACGTCGACCCGGTGAAAGCCGCCCAGACCCCGTTTGGCGGCACCATCGCCCACGGTTTCCTGTCGCTGTCGCTGATACCCAAGCTGATCGAAGACATCCTGATCATGCCCGAAGGCCTGAAGATGGCGGTCAACTATGGCCTGGACAGCGTGCGCTTCATCCAGCCCGTGAAGGTCGACTCCAGGGTGCGCCTGGCCGTGACCCTGACCGACGCCACCGAGAAAAAACCTGGGCAATGGTTGCTTAAAGCCACCTGCACCCTGGAAATCGATGGCCAGGACAAACCGGCCTACATTGCAGAATCGTTGTCACTCTGCTTCGTATGAAGCCTGGCTGTGGTGAGCCCGTCCGCTCACCACAATTCATGTAAATTTATGTATAGATCTCGCAGCTGCGGCATACTCGGCGCTCAATTATCCGGATCCCGCTATGCGCCCACTCGCTCCCCTTGCTCTTGTCCTGTTGCTCACCGCGTGCGGCGACGGCGAATCGCTGTTGCCGCCCGATGCGCGGCTGCCCGATGGCGGTCGTTACCGTGGCGACGTGGTCAATGGCTTGCTGCAAGGCCAGGGCCGGGTGGATTACCCCAATGGCAGCTGGTACGCGGGCCAGTTCGATAAAGGCCAGTGGCACGGCCAGGGCGAATGGCATGGCAGCAACGGCGAGGTCTATAAAGGCCAGTTCCAGCAGGGCCTGTTCGACGGCCAGGGCAGCCTGACCACGTCGGGCAACAGCTACGTCGGCGGTTTCAAACAAGGCAAGCGCAACGGCGAAGGCACCCTCAAAGAGGGGCAGATGACCTATCGCGGCGAATTCAAGGACGACCAGTATTCCGGCCTCGGCCGCCTCGAGCTGGCCGACGGCAGCCAGTACCAGGGCCAGTTCGCCCACGGCAAGCCCAACGGCGAAGGCCAGCGCAACGACGACAGCGGCAACCAGTTCAGCGGCCGCTTCGTCGATGGCCAGCTGGAGGGCAACGGCACCTTCAACAGCGCCGACGGCGACATGTACATCGGCCATTTCAAACAAAACCAGCTCAACGGCAAGGGCCGCTACGAAAACGCCGACGGCGACGTATGGATCGGCGAATTCAAGGAAGGCGCCCTCAGCGGCAAGGGCGAACTGATCGGCGTCGATGGCAGCCACTACGTCGGCCAGTTCGTCGACTGGCGCTTCACAGGCACAGGCCGCCTGAACCTCACCGACGGCAGCTTCTATATTGGCGGCTTCGACAGCGACAGCTATCAAGGTCGTGGCACTTTGGTGCTCACCGACGGCACCGTGCAGGCAGGCACCTGGGTCAACGGCATGCGCGTGCGCGACGCCGAGGGCAAATTGTTGCCTGACCCGCTGGAAATCGGCCTGTTTGCCCAGGGCCACTTGCTGGATGCCGCCCTCGCCGCCGTGCCCGCGTCCAAATCGGGGGTGGAGCTGTACACCCTGGTGGTGGCCGGCGACGGCAAACAAAGCGTGTTCCTGCGCGAAGCCGACTACGTCAGCAACATGCTTGCCACGCGCTTCGGCGCCTACGGCCAGATCCGCCTGGTGAACCATCGCGACCATATTGCCGACCGCCCGATGGCCACTCGCGAAAGCCTGCGCCGCGCAGTCCAAACCCTGGCCGAACGCAGTGGCCCGCAAGACCTGGTGTTTATCTACCTGACCAGCCACGGCACCCACGAGCACGAACTGGTGCTCGACCAGCCGCGCATGGAGCTGGCCGACCTGCCGGCCGATGAGCTGGCCGCCGTGCTGGCACCGCTGAAGAACCGCGACAAGATCATCGTGATTTCGGCCTGCTACTCCGGCGGGTTCATCCCGGCCCTGAAGGACGAACACACCCTGATCATGACCGCCTCGCGCGCCGATCGGGTGTCGTTCGGCTGCTCCGAAGAGGCCGACTTCACCTACTTCGGCGACGCCCTCTTTGCCCAGGCCTTCAACCAGACCGACGACCTGCAGCAAGCCTTCAAGCTGGCACAGACCCACGTGGCCGAACGCGAACAGGCGGACAACTTCGAAGCCTCCGAACCGCAGATCTGGGCCCCCAAAGGCGTAATCGCCCATTGGCAATTATTACGCAAACAGCAGGCACGAAAGGCGCTCGAAAGCGTCTCAATGAATAGCAAGGAAGCCAAGAGCAACTAAGCTGAATCTGTATCAAGGGGGAAACATCATGTACCTGACGCCTCAGCATATCTTGCTCGCCGGAGCCTCCGGCCTGACCGGGGAGCATCTGCTGGACCGCCTGCTCAACGAGCCGACCGTGACCCGCGTGCTGGCACCCAGCCGCAAGCCTCTGGCCGAGCATCCACACCTGGAAAACCCGGTGGGCGACCCGGCAGTATTCCTGCCGCAACTGAGCGGCCAGGTGGACATCGCCTTCTGCTGCCTGGGCACCACCATCAAGCAGGCCGGCTCCGAAGAAGCGTTCCGCGCCGTCGACCTGGACATGGTCGTGGCCTTTGCCAAGCGCGCCCGGGAAATGGGGGCGCGGCACCTGATCGTGATCAGCGCAATCGGCGCCGACCCGAAATCTTCGATCTTCTACAACCGCGTCAAGGGCGAGATGGAACAGGCGTTGAAAGCCCAGGATTGGCCGCAGTTGACCATCGTCCGACCTTCGCTGTTGTTGGGTGAGCGATTGGAACCGCGGCTGGCCGAGCAACTGGCCGGGCCATTGTCGCGGCTGATTCCGGGCAAGTACCACGGCATTGAAGTGTGCGAACTGGCGCGGGCGATGTGGCGACTGGCGCTGGAAGAGCAGGATGGGGTGCGGGTTATAGAGTCGGACGAGCTGCGCAAGCTCGGCAAATAACACGTAATTCCAGGCAGGACACCATCCAAATGTGGGAGCGGGCTTGCTCGCGAATGCGGTGGATCAGTCAATGATACAGTGACTGATCCACCGCATTCGCGAGCAAGCCCGCTCCCACATTGGATTTCTGTTAATACTGGGATAAGTACTAAAGCCCGCCCGTCGCGTTAAACCCAACCCCCAGCACCGTCAGCACCGACAGCGGCAACAGCAGCGTGTCGAGCAAGGCACTGGCCGGCAGGTCGACATGGGGATAGCTCGGCGCCTCGGCCCCAAAACGGTCCATCGCGCAGCACCCGCCCTGAATCGCATACATGTCCAGCCGCGTGCCGGCATACACCACCGGCGCGCCGGGCTGGGCGGCGTCCAGGGTTCGCGCAGTCGCACACCCGGTCAGTTGCAGCGCCAGCAGCACCATCAATAGTTTATTCATCACTGCTCAAATGGTGCTCGCCCCAGCGCGGCAGCATGTCCTGGGGAATGTTCAGCAGGTTGAGAATCCGCGCCACCACAAAGTCCACCAGGTCATCGATGGTCTGCGGCTGGTGATAGAAGCCCGGCGACGCCGGCAAGATAGTCACGCCCATGTTCGACAGCTTGAGCATGTGCTCCAGATGGATGCTCGAATACGGCGCTTCGCGCGGCACCAGAATCAACTGGCGACGCTCCTTCAAGGTCACGTCCGCCGCGCGCTCGATCAGATTGTTGCAGGCGCCCGTGGCAATCGCCGACAGGGTCCCGGTGGAACACGGCACCACCACCATCGCGGCCGGTGCACCAGAGCCCGACGCCACCGGTGACATCCAGTCTTCCTTGCCATAGACCTTTATCTGCCCCGCCGCCGCACCGGTGTACTCGGTGAGGAAGGCCTGCATCATCTGCACTTTGGGCGGCAACGCCACATCGGTCTCGGTGGCCAGCACCAGTTGCGCGGCCTTGGAGATCAGGAAGTGCACCTCGCGGTCTTCGCGCACCAGGCAGTCCAGCAGGCGCAAGCCATAGGGCGCGCCGGACGCGCCGGTCATCGCCAGGGTGACGCGTTCCGGGCCGCTCACTTCAGGGCCTCGGCGAGTTTGCCATGCAGGCCGCCAAAGCCGCCGTTGCTCATGATCACCACGTGAGTGCCGGGCCTGGCCTGGTGTTTCACGTGTTCGATGATGCCTTCCAGTGAGTCGCGGCAAATCGACGGCACCGTGCACAACGCGGCGATGGCAGGCAGGTCCCAACCGAGGTTGGCCGGCGCGTACCACACAACCTGGTCGGCATCGTTGACGCTTTCCGGCAAACCATCACGGTGGGCGCCCAGCTTCATGGAGTTGGAGCGCGGCTCGATAATCGCGATCACCTGGGCATCACCCACACGCTTGCGCAAGCCATCCAGGGTAGTGGCGATGGCCGTCGGGTGGTGGGCAAAGTCGTCATAGATGGTAATCCCATTCACTTCGGCGACCTTTTCCATCCGGCGCTTGACGCTTTTGAACGCGCTCAAGGCCGCAATGCCCATGGACGGCACCACGCCGACATGCCGCGCAGCCGCCAGGGTGACCAAGGCATTGGCGACGTTGTGCTGGCCGGTCATGTCCCAATCGACGATGCCTTGGGCGACGCCTTCGAACAGTACTTCAAATTTGGAGCCATCTTCGCTCAGCAGCTTGACCTGCCATTGGCCGCCAGCACCGGTGGTTTGTACCGGGGTCCAGCAGCCCATCTCGATAACTCGCTGCAGGGCAGGCTCGGTGGTGGGGTGAATCACCAGGCCTTCGCTGGGAATGGTGCGCACCAAGTGGTGGAACTGCCGCTCGATGGCCGCCAGATCAGGGAAGATGTCCGCGTGATCGAACTCCAGGTTGTTCAGGATCGCCGTACGCGGGCGGTAGTGAACGAACTTGGAGCGTTTGTCGAAGAACGCGCTGTCGTACTCATCGGCCTCGATGACAAAAAACGGGGTGTCGCCGAGGCGCGCCGACACCGAGAAATTCTGCGGCACGCCACCAATCAGGAAGCCCGGGCTCATGCCCGCATGCTCCAGCACCCAGGCCAGCATGCTGCTGGTAGTGGTCTTGCCATGGGTACCGGCAACGGCGAGTACCCAACGGCCTTGCAACACATGATCGGCCAGCCATTGCGGGCCAGACACGTACGGCAAACCTTTATTCAGTACATATTCGACTGCCGGGTTACCGCGCACCATGGCATTGCCGATCACGACAAGGTCCGGGACCGGGTCGAATTGCGCCGGGTCATAACCTTGGGTCAGCTCAATGCCCTGGGCCTGCAGTTGCGTGCTCATGGGTGGGTAAACGTTGGCATCGGAGCCAGTAACATGATGGCCCAGTTCTTTGGCGAGCACCGCCATGGAGCCCATGAACGTGCCGCAAATACCGAGAATATGAATGTGCATAGTCGACCTCGTAAAACATCGAGGCAGGTTAGCGCAGGGAAGGGAAAATCGCACTCTTTAGCTGTAGCACGCAGGCCTTGGGGGGTAGCCGCCATTGTTTGTCAGAGCGTAGGGGAATATTCGATAAGTCCGGTGCCACAGGATGCATGCATGGCATCGGACCCATCGCCAGTTTGACTGAGCATCATCCATGACTCGAAAGTTTACGCGGGGTTATGTCACACGACTTTTGTTTCGGCAGACTCTGCCGGTAATGACAGCGTTCCCATGTGCAACAACTTCCCTATGAACTTGTTTAATGCGTCGAATTTTTTATCAATAACATCCAGACGGCCTTTGTCATCGGTGCCGTCTGCGGGAGTGGCAATGTAAGGCCGGAATACCATGTCGTTTTCGTCCGCCAGTTTTTTAAGCTGTTCCTCCGCAGTTTTATACAAGGCCTCAAGCGTTTCCAGGCGCTCGCTTGGCGTACGCGACGAGGAGTCGCTCATTTTAAGTGCCGGAGCATTCGTTCCTTGACGCATTGCCATAATATTGTTGGCAATGACTTCCATGCGCAACTCGGCCAGGCCCAAGCGCGCGGTCGTGGCACCCGTGTCGGTGTCCTGCGTGGCGACGACCGATGTTGTTCCGTCGGTTTTCGCGGCAGGCACCTGCGTGCTTGGAGCCGGCTGGTGAGCCGGAGGGAGCAGTGGCGTATTGTTTGTAAACTGCGCCTTGATTGTCTCGCCAGACCAAACCGAGCCTGCGTAGGTACCAATACTCAGGGGAGCGCTGACCAATCCGCTTATACCCGCACTGACAAAGGCGTCGCGGGCTACCGTTGCCGCCTGGGGCGAGGTGTTGAACACCCCGGCCTTGACCAGCCGATCAGCAACCATCAGGTTTTGAGTCACCTGTGCCAAATCTTTAGGATCTGCGCTGGCCTGAGGCTTGAACGGCCGGTTGGCAGGCCCTTGGTTCATCAATTTTTGTTGTGTCAGCGTTTGAAAATTATTGGGTTTCTCGGGCTTGGGTAGCGTTGTGGAGGTGTCTGTGGCCGGATTTTTCCCTAACCGGGGTTTAGGTTGGGGAGCTATTGGAGGGGAGCTGCCCTGGCCACCGGGACGTACTATCGGAGGCGTTACACCGCCATTGCGCGGGGCCGGTGGTTTATTCACTGGAGGTAGATTGACCGTGTTGGGCCGAACTCTAATACTATTCATGATTATTATCTCACTTGTTGTTACTATTTACCCATAAGCGCTATTAGCGAGTTATCGAGACAATCGACAACCGCCAACTTAGTAACTAAACAGATAATGAACGTTCCAGAAGACAGTCACCCACACACGAAAATACATGACAAAACATTAATACGGTGCGACGCCATTATTTAACGCACAGTCGCCCACAACACAGATTGATCACTCACAGCCAGAACAGGTAACGTCATCATTACACCTGACGCGCTATACCATACTTACGTAACTTTCTATAAAGCGTATTTCTACTGACTCCAAGCACCGTCGCCACGTGCGTCATATGCCAGCGTTGCTGCACCAATGTTGCCAGCAATGCCTGGCGCTCGGCAGCATCCAGCAATGAGTTTGCCGGTTCACTCATCGCCACCGGCAGGGTTTGCACGGCACGAATCTGTGCAGGCAGGTCATCAAGCCTCACCCGCCCGTCCTCACACAGTGCGGCAAGGGTGCGCAACACCGTGCGCAACTGCCGCACGTTGCCCGGCCACGCGAACGCCAACAGGGCCTGGCGGGCCTCGCCGTCAAGCTGCACCGCCTGATCTCCCGCTTCTTCGGCCAACAGGAAGTCCAGCAGTTGCAACTTGTCACTGCGCTCGCGCAACGGCGGCAAGGCCACTTCCAGGCCATTGAGCCGGTAATACAGGTCTTCACGAAAACTACCGTCCTGCACCCGATCAAGCAGATTACGGTGGGTAGCGCTGATAATTCTGACATCAACCGCTTGCGGTTCACCGCCGATGGGCACCACCAAGCGGTCTTCAAGCACCCTTAATAGCCGGGTTTGCAAAGCCAGCGGCATATCGCCGATTTCATCCAGAAACAAGGTGCCACCATCTGCCTGCTGCAGCTTGCCGCGCATGCCTTCCTTGCGGGCGCCGGTAAAACTGCCGCCGCGATAACCGAACAGCTCGCTTTCGATGAGGCTTTCCGGGATGGCTGCGCAGTTGAGGGCCACAAAGGCTTTATCTGCGCGCAGGCTTGCATGGTGCACGGCCTTGGCAAACGCCTCTTTGCCAGACCCGGTTTCCCCTTGGATCAGCAAAGGCACATCACGCTCGAACACCCGCAAGGCTCTGCGGAAATCGTTTTGCAGCGCCGCGTCTCCAAGGCAAATGCCCGGCAATCGCGGCCGCTCCGGCAAGGCGTGGGCCACCGGCACCGGTACGCTGCGTGGCTGGCCGCGCAACACCGCGAACAAGCCACGGCCATCGCGGGTACGCAGGGGCCAACTGGCGCTGGCGTTCGCGCTGGCACGCCCGAGCAACTCATCGAGCGAACAATCGAAAAACGCCTCGACCGGCTGCCCCAACAACCCGCCACGGATTTGCCCGAGCAGGTTCAACGCACTCTGGTTAACCGCACAAATGCGCCCTTCACCATCGAACGCCAGCAGCCCTTCGCTGAACAGGCCCACAGACTCTGCCTGCAAATGAAAGCGCAGCAACCAGTGGTGCTCAAAATGGCGCAGGAAGTAACAGCTCTCGATCATCTTCGCCGAAAGATTGACCAGCGCCATGGTGTGGAACTGGCTCTGGCGCGACACCGCCTCCCGGGCCGAAGACACATCCAGCACCGCCAGCAGTTCGCCATGAGGGTCGAACACCGGGCTGGCCGAGCAGGTCAGGCCGGTATGTCGGCCACGAAAGTGTTCATCGCGATGAATCGTCAGGGACTGGCGCTCCACCAGGCAGGTGCCGATGCCGTTGGTGCCTTCGCAGGCCTCGCTCCAATCGGCACCCAGCCACAGCCCGGCACCCTCGAAGATCTTGCGCTCGCTGGGGGCGGTGACGCAGTTGAGGATCACCCCACGGGCGTCGGTCAGCAGCACCGCATGGCCGGCGCCGGAGAGCTGTTGATGCAGGCTGTTCATTTCATTGCCGGCGATGCTCAGCACTTGTTGCAGGCGTTCGCGGCTTTCCAGCAGGCGGCCATGTTCGAGCACCGTGGGCGCGATGGTCAGTGCGGGGTCGAGGTGATAGTCCTCAAGACAACGCAGCCAGGAGCGGGCGATGGACGGATCGCTGCCGGGGCCATGCAGCGGGTCCTGCCCACGGGTGACCGTCAGGACTTGTTGGGCATGGCGACTGAAATGATCGTTTTGCATGTTCTTATTATTCTCCCTGCGTGAAGTACACCGCGCGCGAGTGCCCAGCATCCTCCAGCCTCCCGACCAATGCAATCCCGGGCAGACCCACCGGTCACAGGCTGTACCGCTTATGGCACAAACTGTCACCCAGGCTGTACCAAGCTTGCCACAGCAACGGTTTGCAACAACCTCTAAACCCTTGATTTACAGGCTCTACGAGGCACTGGCCCGACCTTTGCTCTACGCTTTAACAAGCACAACCGTGCGTCCTCCAATAAACACAAAAAGCCAGGAGATACCCACCATGCGTTACGCACACCCCGGTACTGAAGGCGCGATCGTTTCGTTCAAGGCCAAGTACGGCAACTACATCGGCGGTGAGTTTGTCGCGCCGGTCGATGGCAACTATTTCACCAACACCTCGCCGGTCAACGGCAAGCCCATCGCCGAATTCCCGCGCTCCACTGCCAAGGATATCGACAAGGCCCTGGACGCCGCCCACGCCGCCGCTGACGTCTGGGGCAAGACCTCGGCCCAGGACCGCTCGCTGGTACTGCTGAAAATCGCCGACCGCATCGAACAGAACCTCGAACTGCTGGCCATCACCGAAACCTGGGACAACGGCAAGGCCGTGCGCGAAACCCTGAACGCCGACATCCCGCTGGCCGCGGATCACTTCCGCTACTTCGCCGGCTGCATCCGCGCCCAGGAAGGCAGCAGCGCCGAGATCAACGAACACACCGCCGCTTACCACTTCCACGAACCGCTGGGCGTGGTCGGCCAGATCATCCCGTGGAACTTCCCGCTGCTGATGGCCGCCTGGAAACTCGCGCCAGCCCTGGCCGCCGGTAACTGCGTGGTGCTCAAGCCTGCCGAGCAAACCCCGCTGGGTATCAACGTGCTGATGGAACTGATCGGCGACCTGCTGCCGCCGGGCGTGCTGAACGTGGTGCACGGCTACGGCAAAGAAGCCGGCGAAGCCCTGGCCACCAGCAAGCGCATCGCCAAGATCGCCTTCACCGGCTCCACGCCAGTGGGCTCGCACATCATGCACGCGGCCGCCGAGAACATCATTCCGTCCACCGTTGAGCTGGGCGGCAAGTCGCCGAACATCTTCTTCGCCGACATCATGAAAGCCGAACCGCAATTCATCGAGAAAGCCGCTGAAGGCCTGGTGCTGGCGTTCTTCAACCAGGGCGAAGTGTGCACCTGCCCTTCCCGCGCGCTGGTGGAAGAGTCGATCTACGACGACTTCATGAAAGTGGTGATGAAGAAGGTCGAGTCGATCAAACGTGGCGACCCGCTGGACACCGACACCATGGTCGGCGCCCAGGCGTCCGAGCAGCAATTCGACAAGATTTTGTCCTACCTCGAAATCGCCAAGGGCGAAGGCGCCGAGCTGCTGACTGGCGGCAAGGTCGAGAAGCTGACCGGCGATCTGGCCACCGGCTATTACATCCAGCCAACCCTGCTCAAGGGCACCAACAAGATGCGGGTGTTCCAGGAAGAAATCTTTGGCCCGGTGGTGAGCATCACCACGTTCAAGGATGAAGCCGAAGCCCTGGCGATTGCCAACGACACCGAGTTCGGCCTGGGTGCCGGCCTGTGGACCCGCGACATCAACCGCGCGTACCGCATGGGCCGGGCGATCAAGGCCGGGCGTGTATGGACCAACTGCTATCACCTGTACCCGGCGCATGCCGCGTTCGGTGGTTACAAGAAGTCCGGTGTGGGCCGTGAGACTCACAAGATGATGCTTGATCACTATCAGCAGACCAAAAACCTGCTGGTGAGCTACGACATCAATCCGCTGGGCTTCTTCTAACTCACAACCCGCTCCCACA
>NZ_JACAPN010000044.1:0-134030 GCF_013385665.1 Pseudomonas sp. D4002 | reverse complement strand
CCCGCTCCCACACTTGATCTTCACAAGACCTTGCTACTCATTCGGCTTACTTAAGTAAGCCGGGATAAAACAATAAGAAAGGGATTCCATCATGCCCAGCGAACCGAATGGCGCTCCGGCGTCCGGGTCTTCCGTCGACTTTGAAAAGGTCGGCACCGAATACTTCCAACAACGGGAACTGAAAAAAGGCGCTGCCGGCTGGGTACTATTAGTCGGTCTCGGTGTTGCCTACGTCATCTCCGGCGACTACGCCGGCTGGAACTTCGGCCTGGCCCAGGGTGGCTGGGGCGGCATGTTCCTCGCCACACTGCTGATGGCCACCATGTACCTGTGCATGTGTTTCTCCCTGGCCGAACTGTCTTCCATGATTCCTACCGCCGGCGGCGGCTACGGCTTTGCCCGCAGCGCGTTCGGCCCCTGGGGCGGGTTCCTCACCGGCACCGCGATCCTTATCGAATACGCCATCGCCCCCGCCGCCATCGCGGTGTTTATCGGCGCCTATTGCGAGTCGCTGTTCGGCATTGGCGGCTGGATGATCTACCTGGCGTTCTACATCATCTTTATCGGCATCCACATCTTCGGCGTGGGTGAAGCGCTGAAGCTGATGTTTGTGATTACCGCCGTCGCCGCGATTGCCCTGGGTGTGTTCCTGGTGTCGATGGTGCCGCACTTCAGTGTCGCCAACCTGCTGGACATCCCGGTGACCGAGGCCAAGGGCGCCAGCTCTTTCCTGCCCTTCGGTTATGTCGGCGTTTGGGCGGCGATTCCCTATGCGATCTGGTTCTTTTTGGCCGTCGAAGGTGTGCCACTGGCCGCTGAAGAAACCAAGAACCCCAAACGCGACCTGCCCCGCGGCCTGATCGGCGCCATTGTGGTGCTGACCAGCTTCGCCCTGCTGATTTTGGTGATCGCCCCCGGCGGTGCTGGCGCCTACGCGTTGATGGCATCGGGCAATCCGCTGGTGGAAGCCTTGTCCAAAGCCTACGGCGGCTCCACGTGGATGGGCCACTTCGTCAATCTGGTGGGCCTGGCCGGGCTGATCGCGAGCTTCTTCTCGATCATCTACGCCTACTCCCGGCAGATCTTCGCCCTCTCCCGCGCCGGCTACCTGCCGCGCAAGCTGTCGCAGACCAACAAAAGCAAGGCACCGGTACTGGCCCTGGTGATCCCCGGCATCATCGGGTTCGGCCTGTCGCTGACCGGCCAAGGCGATTTGCTGATCCTGGTCGCCGTATTCGGCGCAACCATTTCCTACGTGCTGATGATGGCCGCGCACATCACGTTGCGCATCCGCCGCCCCAAAATGGACCGCCCTTACCGTACTCCGGGCGGCATCTTCACCTCGGGCGTCGCCCTGGTACTGGCCTGCATCGCCGTTGTGGCGGGCTTTCTGGTGGATCCGCGCGTGGTGATTGGCGCCGCGATCATCTATGGAGTATTAATTGCTTACTTTGCTTTCTACAGTCGGCATCACTTGGTAGCGGGCACGCCGGAAGAAGAATTTGCGGCGATCCAGGCCGCAGAGGCCGCCTTGCACTAACTGCCATAAACCTCGACGCGGGCGCTTTACTCACATTCAGCCCGCGTCGACAAGGAGACTCTGTATGGCAAGCTTTTCCCACGCGGTCGGTGCATTGACCTACCGCTTCGACAGCCTCAAGGACGTGATGGCCAAGGCCAGCCCGGCCCGCTCCGGGGATTTTTTGGCGTGTGTTGCCGCCCAGAACGATGGCGAGCGGGTCGCGGCGCAAATGGCCCTGGCCAACATTCCGTTGAAGCACTTTCTCGAAGAAGTGTTGATCCCGTACGAAAGCGACGAAGTCACCCGGCTGATTATCGATACCCACGATAAACAGGCGTTTTCCGTGGTCAGCCACCTGACCGTCGGCGGATTACGCGATTGGCTGCTCAGCGACGCGGCCGACGAACAGAGCCTGCGCGCCCTGGCGCCCGGGCTGACACCGGAAATGGCCGCCGCCGTGTCGAAGATCATGCGTGTGCAGGACCTGGTACTGGTGGCGCAGAAAATCCGCGTCGTCACACAGTTCCGCGGCACGATGGGCCTGCGCGGGCGCCTGTCCACCCGCCTGCAGCCCAACCATCCCACCGATGAGCCGGCCGGTATCGCCGCGAGCATTCTTGACGGCCTGCTCTACGGCAACGGCGACGCCATGATCGGCATCAACCCGGCCACCGACAGCATCGCCTCGATCTGCGCGATGCTGGAAATGCTCGACGCGATCATCCAGCGTTATGAAATCCCGACCCAGGCCTGCGTGCTGACCCACGTCACCACCTCCATCGAAGCCATCAACCGTGGCGTGCCGCTGGACCTGGTGTTCCAGTCGATCGCCGGCACCGAGGCGGCCAATGCCAGTTTCGGCATCAGCCTGAGCGTGCTGCAGGAAGGCTACGATGCGGGCCTGAGCCTGAACCGCGGCACCCTCGGGCAAAACCTGATGTATTTCGAAACCGGCCAGGGCAGCGCCTTGTCGGCCAACGCACACTTTGGCGTCGACCAGCAAACCTGCGAAACCCGCGCCTATGCCGTCGCCCGGCATTTCAAGCCGTTTTTGGTGAACACGGTCGTAGGATTTATCGGCCCCGAGTACCTGTACAACGGCAAGCAGATCATCCGCGCCGGCCTCGAAGACCACTTCTGCGGCAAGCTGCTGGGCGTGCCCATGGGGTGCGACATCTGCTACACCAACCATGCCGAAGCCGACCAGGACGACATGGACACCCTGCTCACCCTGCTGGGCGTGGCCGGGATCAACTTCATCATGGGCATCCCGGGCTCCGACGACATCATGCTCAACTACCAGACCACTTCATTTCACGACGCGCTGTACGCCCGCCAAACATTGGGTTTAAAGCCGGCACCGGAGTTTGAACAGTGGCTGGCGAAAATGGGCATCTTCACGCAAGCCGACGGCAAGGTGCACTTCGGCAACAGCCTGCCACCGGCATTCCGCCACGCCTTGGCGCAACTGGGATGAAGAAGGAACCGCCCGTGCACATCGACACCCCGGAAAACAACGTGGACAACCCGTGGCTTGAGCTGCGGCGCCTGACCCCGGCGCGGATTGCCCTGGGCCGCACCGGCACCAGCATGCCTACCGGCGCTCAGCTGGATTTCCAGTTCGCCCATGCCCAGGCCCGCGACGCGGTACACCTGCCGTTTGATCATGCAGGACTCAGCAGCCAACTGGCGGAGCGCGGCCGCGACAGCCTGTTGCTGCACAGCGCCGCCGTCGACCGCCACAGCTACCTGCAACGCCCGGACCTTGGGCGCCGCCTCAGTGATGAATCCGTCCAGGCCCTGCGGGACTATGCCGAAGCCAACCCCGGCGGCGTGGACCTGGCGGTGGTGGTGGCCGATGGCTTGTCGGCCCTGGCGGTGCATAAACATACGTTGCCGTTTCTTACACGCATGGAGGAACAAACCGACGCTGAAGGCTGGTCGCTGTCACCGGTGATTCTGGTGGAACAGGGCCGTGTCGCCGTCGCGGATGAAGTCGGCCAGTTGCTCGGGGCAAAAATGGTGGTGATCCTGATCGGCGAGCGGCCGGGGCTCAGCTCGCCGGACAGCCTGGGGCTGTATTTCACCTACAACCCCAAGGTCGGTCTCACTGACGCCTACCGCAACTGCATCTCCAATGTGCGCCTGGAAGGCTTGAGCTACGGCATGGCCGCTCACCGCCTGCTTTACTTGATGCGGGAGGCCTGTCGCCGGCAGTTGTCGGGGGTCAACCTCAAGGATGAAGCGCAGGTACAAACCCTCGAGTCGGATGATCCCGACCTGATGAAAGGAAACTTCCTGCTCAGCCCACCGAAGGACTGATCCCTGCACGATTGCGCTTTTTCTCTGCTTTAGGCAGCATCGAGACACGGCCGCTTGTGTGGTCATACCCCATTTGGAAGTTGAGGCCTGGCATGCGGATTACTCAAGCGACCCTGGAACACCTGGACCTGTTGACCCCGCTTTTCGTCAAATACCGCGAGTTTTACGGCGCGCTGCCGTTTCCTGATTCGAGCCGCGCCTTCCTGGAAAAACGCCTGCGCCGCAAGGAGTCCGTGATCTACCTGGCGCTGGCCGACGATGACGACAAGAAACTGCTTGGCTTTTGCCAGCTGTATCCAAGCTTTTCATCGTTGTCCCTCAAGCGGGTGTGGATCCTCAACGACATCTACGTCGCCGAAGACGCACGCCGGCAGTTGGTGGCCGACAACCTGATGCGTACCGCGAAGAAGATGGCCAAGGAAACTCAAGCCGTGCGCCTGCGTGTGTCCACCAGCAGCGACAACCAGGTGGCGCAGAAAACCTATGAGTCCATCGGTTTTCGGGAAGACACCGAGTTCAAGAACTACGTGCTTGCGATCAGCGATGACTGACAACTATTAACCAAACCTCATACATCTGTTGTGGGAGCCCCCTCCCACACTGACGCTGTGTCTACAATCAGATCGAAGTCGCGACATTCCCCGCTACAAAACCAGCACGCTTTTCACAACTCTATCCGTATAATGCGGACCTTTCAGGGTCGTAAGAAATACGCCACAACCTTGTAGCCCTTATTACCCGAAGCCTCCGCACAGGCCCGCTGAGCCAGGCCATTCACACAGGTGCCCTCCATGGATTTCAACCCGCTCGACCTTATCCTGCATCTCGACGTGTACCTCGACATGCTGGTGAGAAACTACGGAGTGTGGATCTACGCCATTCTGTTCCTGGTTATCTTTTGCGAAACCGGCCTGGTGGTCATGCCGTTTCTGCCGGGTGATTCCTTACTGTTCATCGCCGGCGCTGTTGCAGCGGGCGGCGGCATGGACCCGATATTGCTGGGCGGCCTGCTTATGCTCGCGGCCATCCTGGGTGACAGTACCAACTACGTGATCGGACGAACGGCCGGGGAACGCTTGTTCAGCAACCCCAACTCGAAGATCTTCCGCCGCGACTACCTGCAAAAAACCCACGATTTCTACGACAAGCATGGCGGCAAAACCGTGACCCTGGCGCGCTTCCTGCCGATCCTGCGGACCTTCGCACCGTTCGTCGCCGGCATCGCCAAGATGCCTTACCCGCGCTTCTTCGGTTTCAGCGTGTTCGGCACCGTCCTCTGGGTCGGCGGCCTGGTAACCCTGGGCTACTTCTTCGGCAACGTGCCGTTCATCAAGAAAAACCTGTCGCTGCTGGTGGTGTTCATCATCCTGCTGTCGCTGGTACCGATGATCATCGGTGTGTTCCGCAGCCGCTTTGGCCGCAATTCCACCGAAGCCAAGCCGCAGTAACCTGCGATGTGGTCCCTCAGCGCCTGGCGTCGCCGGCGCCTGCTGGCCAAGCACCCGATTGCCGATGAAACGTGGCAGCGGGTGCGCCATCACCTGACGTTCCTCGACGGCATCACTGCCGAGCAAGACCAGTGGCTGCGGGAAGCCTGCGTGGTGTTCCTCGCCGAAAAACACCTCACCGCCCTGCCCGGCGTCGAACTGCACCAGGAACAGCGCCTGCTGCTCGCCGCCCAGGCACAGCTGCCGCTGATGAACCTTGGCGACCTCGACTGGTACCAGGGCTTCCACGAGATCGTGCTGTACCCCGACGACTTCCTCAGCCCGCAGCGCCATCGCGACGCCAGCGGCGTGGAGCACGAGTGGGACGGCGAGCACAGCGGCGAAGCCTGGCAACAGGGCCCGGTGATCCTTGCGTGGCCCGGCGTACTGGCCAGCGGCAACTGGGAAGGCTACAACCTGGTCATTCACGAACTGGCCCACAAGCTGGACATGCTCAACGGCGACGCCAACGGCCTGCCACCCCTGCACCACGACATGCGCGTGCAGGAATGGGCCAGCGTCATGCAAAGCGCCTTCGACGACCTCAACCGCCAGCTCGACCGCAACCCTGACGCCGAAACGGCCATCGACCCCTACGCCGCGGAAAACCCGGCCGAGTTTTTTGCCGTCACCAGCGAATATTTCTTCAGTGCCCCGGATTTACTGGTCAGCAGTTATCCACAGGTGTACGAGCAACTGAGCCACTTCTACCGTCAGGATCCCCTGGCGCGCCTGCACCAACTGCAGGCCGGCGACGTGCGGTATCAGACGGAACGCCAAGCGCACTACGACGTCTGACGCATGGCATCGGCGTCAGAATATGCCTATAATCGCCGCCACTTTTAGGCCAATCCGGCCATGTTCCATGGCCAACTACGGGGGCAACGCCCAATGAGCTACAGCAAGATTCCGGCTGGCAAAGACCTGCCGAACGACATCTACGTCGCCATCGAGATTCCGGCCAACCACGCGCCGATCAAATACGAAATCGACAAAGACAGCGACTGCCTGTTCGTTGACCGTTTCATGGCCACCCCGATGTTCTACCCGGCCAACTACGGTTTCATCCCCAACACCCTGGCAGACGACGGTGACCCCCTCGACGTGCTGGTCGTGACCCCTTACCCGGTTACCCCAGGCTCGGTTATCCGCGCCCGCCCGGTCGGCATCCTGAACATGACTGACGACGGCGGCGGCGATGCCAAAGTTATCGCAGTACCACACGACAAGCTGTCCCAGCTGTATGTCGACGTGAAGGAATACACCGATCTGCCGCCACTGCTGCTGGAACAGATCAAACACTTCTTCGAGAACTACAAAGACCTCGAAAAAGGCAAATGGGTGAAGATCGACGGTTGGGGCAATGCAGACGCCGCCCGCGCCGAGATCATGAAGTCGGTCGCTGCCTACAAAGGCTGATACCGCTATTCGCTCTGAAAAAGCCCCGATTAATCGGGGCTTTTTTTGTGGGAAAAACATAAACATCCGGCTACTTTAATAAACATATTTACAGCAATTGTTTAACTAGCTTAATCAACTAGCAGAATAGTCCTGCGATAAGGAAACACCTACATACAGCAACTCAACGCATGGTTTATTTGATCTGATTTTACGGCCAGTAAACTCTGCGTTTATGAATACATCAGGTGATCGCTTAAGAGCGCTATTACGGGAAGTTCATCTTTCCGCTTCCGACTTCGCCAAGAACCGCGATGTTACGCCTCAACACGTAAACAACTGGTTCAAACGCGGCGTCCCCATGGGCCGGCTCAACGAGTTCGCAGAACTGTTGTGCGTCACCAGCCGTTGGCTGCGCACAGGCGAAGGCCCCAAACATCCACCCGCCAACTACCTGCTGGAAGGATCCGATGCAGACACCTCCCACCGTATCGCCCGCGAGACCAGCGGCAACTACATCACCCACCCGGTCTCGGGCCCGGTAAAAATCGACGTGGAGATCCCCCTCCACCCCACCTTCACCTCGACCGAAAGCATCCGCCTCTCCCTGCACACCCTTGAAGCCATCGGTGTAAGCCCGGAGCGGGCGCTCGGGGCCTACATGGTCGGCAACAGCATGATCGACATCATCCAGGACGGAAGTACCCTTGCCATCGACTGTGGTCGCAAACAGATCATCGATGGCGAAATCTACGCGGTAGAGCACGACGGAATGCTGCGGATCAAATACCTCTACAACCGTCCAGGAGGTGGCCTGCGGATGCGTAGCCACAACAGCGCCGAGCATCCGGACGAGTTTTTGACCTATGAGCAGCGGCATGAGCAGAACTTTGAGATTCTGGGTTGGGTGTTCTGGTGGGCGACACTGAATAACCGCCGCCCGCCGGTGCCGCTGGATGCGCATTTATTGGGCTACGAAGGCTCTAAATCGGATCCGGAGCTGGGAAATTGAGGCGAATGTGGGTATTATCCGCCGCACATTTGGCAGGGGGTTGGCGTGAAGCCGGTCCGCCCTGCCTGGCGGTGCGGAGGAGTTCCCGCTGATGCCCCTTATCACCCGGGTGTGAGCCTGGGTGAACGATTTGAAGGCTGGTGAGGTTTACCAAAAATAAGCTGAACCAGTCCCCGAGAAGCCGGCCACAAGCCGGCTTTTTAATGCCTGGAAGAAATGCGCTACACCTGCCAGGCATCGAGCTATTTGAGAACGCGCCAACCGCTCCAAGGCACGCAAGCCGTCTTTTCCATCCTCAGGACATTCGCCTGATACGTCGCTAAAAGCCCGTTCCAAGAACACGTTTCGCATACCTGTCGTTACCAACGACATGACATCAAGACGTGTCGCAGAAATCAAAATATAGCGACACGTAGTGCACGCATGTTTACACTGACGCCACGAAAGGGCGCCCTGATGAGCCCCTCTTACCTTTAGACGGATAAGTCAAAGACCGAGCCCCATCCATGACCGCATCCCACCTTCCCTGGCAGGATGACAAGCCCTACAACCAGCTTCCCACTTTGCCACCGGCAACTGTTCTGGAAACCCATGCAGTGCTCAAACGCTGCATTGAGGCCCGCACAGCCCTGGCCGAATTGAAGCAAGCGGCTGAGCTGATCCCTAACCAGACAATGCTGATCAACACCATTCCATTGCTGGAGGCCAAGGACAGCTCAGAGATCGAAAGTATCGTCACCACCACGGATTTGCTCTTTCAGCATGCTCAGGATGGAGATAGCCACGCAGACCCAGCGACCAAGGAAGCACTGCGCTACCGCAAAGCCCTGCAGAAAGGTTATCAATCGTTGGCCGACCGCCCACTCTCCACCGGTACTGCAGTCGAAATCTGCCGCACGCTTAAAGGCGTGAACATGGATATACGCCGGGTGCCAGGAGTCCAGCTAGCCAACGACCGAACCGGCGAGATCATCTATACCCCACCGGAAGGCGAAGATCGCTTACGTGACATGCTCGCCAACTGGGAGCGTTTCCTGCACAACGAGACCGACCTGGATCCATTAGTACGTATGGCGGTTAGTCACTATCAATTCGAAGCCATTCACCCATTCACCGACGGCAATGGCCGTACCGGGCGAGTGCTCAACACCCTGTACCTGATCCAGGAAGGCCTGCTGAATCTACCGATTCTCTACCTTAGCCGTTACATCATTGCCCATAGAGCCGATTACTACCGCCTGTTGCTTGATGTCACTCGCGAACAAGCCTGGGAGCCTTGGCTGCTGTACATGCTCAGCGCTGTGGAAGAAACAGCACGCTGGACTTGTGCAAAAATTGCCGCTATTCGCAGCCTGTCCGAGCACACCACCCAGTTTGTTCGTGAGCAGTTGCCGAAAACCTATTCCCGCGAGCTGGTAGACGTCATTTTCGAACAGCCCTACTGCCGCATCAGCAACGTCGTCGACAAACAGATTGCCCAGCGTCAAGCAGCCTCCCGTTACCTCAAAGAACTAGTCGCCATCGGCGTTCTGCAAGAGGTTCAGGTTGGCAAGGAAAAGCTCTTCATCCATCCCAAACTGATGCAGCTACTCACTCGCGACAGCAATGACTTCAAGCCATACGCCTGAGGAGACCGCTTTAATCCATGGCGATCGTCTGCCGGGATTTCCGCCCCTGAGCCAGGATGATGAGCATTTGGTCAGTAGATCGCTGACCAAATGCATCGCAACCTCAGCGTAGGCTTAAGGTCCTCACCTCGGCTGCAAACAGTCCAGCGCTCGATCCACCACCACCTTCGACATTTCCACCAAATGCATCACCGCCCGCTGTGCGCCATTCAGCGGCTCGGTCGACGCCTGGGCGGTTGCCACGGCGCAATGCAATAACTCGACAGCATGGGCCAGGGCATCTTCGAAACTCAGTTCGTCATCAACGGTAAACGGGGTGGGTGAAGGCTGCGCGTCCGGCGCTTTAAGGTAGTGATCGATCACTCGACGCGAGGCATCAGTGTCGCGGAGTAAGGCTTTATGGAATGCGGGTGGATCGGGGGTAACTTTGACCATGGTAAATCTCCAATCAAACATTTGGAGCCACCACTCCTCGCGACTAAACGAAGGCGGCAGCTGTACGCAGGTTAGTCGACCGGTCGATTGGAAACCCGGCGCGCCCGAGGGCGCCCTGCGCACAGCCACCATAAAAGTGCAGGCGAAAAACGGCCTGACTCATGAACTGATCGTGCGCCAATCGAATCCGGGCGACTAAACCCGATCACCGAATATGCAGTGACGGAACGCAGACTAGTCGCGGGATTTTGCTGGCGCAAGCGCTTGGAATTCTCTAGGAAACGTCCTGCAAATGAAAGGGATCAGTCTTCCTGGCCATTCCCAATCACTGCATCTTCTTGACTCTCCCCCTAAGGTCACACCTCACCCTGAAACCCCAGTTTTCAGGACCGCACCACCATGAGCCAACGCATCCTGGTCATCCTCGGCCACCCTTCCAGCACCAGCTTCTGCTCGGCCCTCACCGACACCTACATCACCAGCGCCAAAAACGCCGGCCACGAAGTACGCATCCTGCGTCTGGGTGAACTGGCTTTCGACCCTATCCTCCACAACGGCTACAACCAGGCCCAGCCTCTGGAACCCGACCTGCTCAACGCTCAATCCGACATCCTGTGGGCCAATCACCTGACGTTTGTCTTCCCCATCTGGTGGGGTGGCATCCCGGCTTTGATGAAGGGCTTTATCGACCGAATTCTCCTGTCTGGTTTCGCCTTCAAATACCGCAAAGGCAAAGCCTTCCCCGACAAACTCCTGAAGGGCCGAACTGCGCATTTGCTGGTGACCCTGGACACGCCAGCGTGGTATTACAGGTGGTTCTACCGCATGCCCGCGCTGCATCAGATGCGCAAGACAACACTGGCGTTTTGTGGCATTCAGCCGATCAAGACGTTGCTGTTCGGGCCGGTGTTGGGCTCTACGCCAGCACAGCGGGAACAGTGGCTGAAACAGGCCGGCGCACTCTTTGGGAAAAGGACTTTTCATGTACATCGGCAAAGCCGCGCAACTGTCGGGCACAACCATCAAAGCGATTCGTCACTATGAAGCCATCGGCCTGTTGCCGCCGCCGCAGCGGGAAGGTCGTTATCGAATTTACTCCACGCAAAGTGTCGAACTGCTGACGTTCATCAAGTGCGCCCAGCAGTTGGGTTTCAAGCTCAAGGAGTTGCAGGCGATTCTGGGTGGGCATCACGGTGATGGGCTGCCCTGGGGCCTGGCGGACAAGGCGATCGCCAACAAGAAGCAGGAGTTGGTGCGGCAGATCGAGGCATTGCAGAAGATGCATGGAGGACTGGTCGAGTTTGAGGCCAGTCTCAAGGATGCTCAGGGCCAATGCACCGCACCACTGAAAACGCCACTGCCGTCAATGAGCTGAACCGCTGTTTTACGTAGTACCGGGCAGCGGCTCGCAACAGAAAAAGCTTCGCAAAAATGGAGTGGTTTCCGGCCGCACTGGGAAAGGTCCACTTCGAGCGCGATTGGCAATGGCGTGCTGGCGGGAAGTTGGACGGCGATTACCGGCGTGTGGGACGCCATCAAGCAAGTGCAGGAGATCTTCAAGGACGCCGGCAAGCTGTTTGAAAGCCTGGGGGCGACAGCCAGCGAATCGATGGAGCTGGCGAGTACTGCGCCAAAGGTTATGGAACAGGCGATCCTGCTGGCCAATGATGAGGCGGCGCTGTACCTGATGTGCGCAGCTGACTGGACAGTGAGCCGAATAGCTCACACAATCGGCTCACCAAATGAGCCGAATAAGCCTCCTATTCGGCTCACGCACAGAGCATGCCCCCATGGATCACCCGAACTGGATCTGGCAACAACCCGACTGGCCGCACTTTCACTGGCAACCAGAGCGCCTTGCAGCGTTGTTGCGAGAGTGCACGCAGGCGCAAGGAAAGTTGCTGGGCATGCTCGGTTCGGTCAGCCAGGCCCAGAGCTCAGAGAATGAACTGGATGCGTTGCTGCAAAACATTCTGACCTCCTCGGCAATCGAGGGTGAGCAACTGAATGTGGGTTCCGTACGTTCCTCTTTGGCCCGACGCCTGGGCCTGGAGCAATTGCAAGACGGCTCAGTGAGCCGACGCAGCGAGGGTCTGGCTGACTTGATGCTGGACGCCACGCAACAGTTTGCTCAACCGTTTACCCTCACCCGTCTATTCAAATGGCATCGATGGTTGTTTCCCGCCGAGGAAGCCCGCTTTTCCACCCACGGCTTGAACGTAGGCGCGCTAAGGGGGGATGAGCCCATGCAGGTTGTGTCGGGACGACTGGACCGACCCACTGTGCATTTCGAGGCCCCACCCCGCCAAGGACTGGAGCAGTCGCTGGACGATTTCATCGAATGGTTTGAAGCCAGCCGGAATCATGCGGCCCTTGACCCATTGCTGCGCGCAGGCCTGGCGCATTTCTGGTTCGTCACCCTGCATCCCTTCGATGATGGTAATGGTCGTCTGACGCGGGCGATTACCGACCTCGCGCTTGCCCAGGCAGAGCATCAAGCGATCCGCTTCTACGCGATGTCGGCGAGCATCCTTGAAGACCGGGCGGGCTATTACCGTGCACTGGAAACCAGTCAAAAGGCCACGCTGGATATCACCGATTGGCTTGAGTGGTTCCTGCAAACGCTGCTTCGTAGCTTGCAGCAGGCCATGATGCGGATTGACCGGGTGCTGGGCAAAACCCGCTTCTGGCAGCAGCATCGGGACCACGCACTCAGCGCCGAACAGACCAAAGTCTTGAATCGCCTGCTCGACGGTGGCGAAAAGGGCTTTGAGCACGGGATCAGCGCCGCCCAGTATCAGGCAGTGGCCAAAGTGTCCAAGGCCACGGCGACCCGACATCTGGCCGATCTTCTGGAAAAAAACTGCCTGGTTCGGCTACCCGGCGGCGGCCGCAGCACCCGCTATCAAATCAACACTCAAGGCGATTGATTTTCAAGGCAAATCCCCCCACTCATTTGCCCCAATCCCCCATGTCTGCTAGTGTCGCGCCGGTTTACCGTCTACCGGAATAGCCGCCATGGCCCGCAAAAAAGTTGCACTCGATTTCGAACAATCCCTCGCCGACCTGCAAACCCTGGTCGAGCGGATGGAGAACGGCGAGTTGTCGCTGGAAGACTCGTTGACCGCATTCGAGCAAGGCATCGGCCTGACCCGCGACTGCCAGAGCGCCCTGGCGCAGGCGGAGCAGAAGGTCCAGGTGTTGCTGGAACGCGATGGGGAGTTGGCCGAAGAACCTTTCGATGCGGAACAGCCTGAATGATCGACGCTTATCAGGCCGGCAGCCAGGCCCGGGTCAATGCTGCGCTGGAACCGCTGTTTATTGCGCCCAGCCCCGAGCTGAACCGTCTGTATGAGGCTATGCGCTACAGCGTGATGAACGGTGGCAAGCGGGTTCGCCCGTTGCTCGCCTATGCGGCCTGTGAAGCCCTCGGCGCCCAGGCGGAGGAAGCCAACGGCGCCGCCTGTGCGGTGGAGTTGATCCACGCTTACTCCCTGGTACACGACGATTTGCCGGCGATGGACGACGACGATCTGCGTCGCGGCCAACCCACTACCCATAAAGCCTTTGATGAAGCCTGCGCGATTCTCGCCGGTGACGGCCTGCAAAGCCTGGCGTTCAGCGCCCTGCTGGACCCGCGCCTGAGCAGCGTCAACGCCGAGATCCGTCTGCGCATGGTTACCGCGCTGGCGCTGGCCGCAGGGCCTGCCGGCATGGTCGGCGGCCAGGCGATTGACCTGGGCTCGGTCGGTTTGAAGCTCGATCAACAAGCCCTGGAATACATGCACCGCCACAAGACCGGCGCGCTGATCGAGGCCGCCGTGCACCTCGGCGCCCTGGCCAGTGGCCGTGCCGAAGCGGCGCAACTGGCGGCGCTGCAAACCTACGCGCGGGCCATCGGCCTGGCGTTCCAGGTGCAGGACGATATTCTCGACGTTGAAAGCGATACCGCGACCCTCGGCAAGCGCCAGGGTGCTGATATCGCACGGGACAAGCCGACTTATCCTTCGCTTCTCGGGCTGGAAGCCGCCAAGGCGTACGCCCTGGAGCTGCGGGACCAGGCCCTGGATGCCCTGCGACCTTTCGACGCGGCTGCCGAGCCACTGCGTGACCTGGCGCGGTATATCGTCGAACGTCGCCACTGACAACAGCGGCCTTTTCCACCGCATATCAGCCAAGTTCGGCGCTCTGCGTGGGCAGTTTGCGATGCTTGAGGTAAACTGCCGCCTCTTCTATACCTATAACGATTCGCCTGATGCCCACGACGTTTCAAGAGATTCCCCGCAAGCGCCCGGCCACGCCCCTGCTGGACCGTGCCAACACGCCAGCCGGCCTGCGCCGCCTGGGTGAAGCCGAGCTGGAAACCCTGGCCGATGAGTTGCGCCTGGAATTGCTCTACACGGTCGGCCAGACCGGTGGGCATTTCGGTGCCGGCCTGGGCGTCATCGAGCTGACCATTGCGCTGCATTACGTATTCGACACTCCGGACGACCGGCTGGTGTGGGACGTGGGTCATCAGGCCTATCCGCACAAGATTCTCACCGGACGCCGCGAGCGCATGGCCACACTGCGCCAGAAGGATGGCATCGCCGCCTTCCCGCGCCGCTCCGAGAGCGAGTACGACACCTTTGGCGTCGGCCACTCCAGCACCTCTATCAGTGCAGCGTTGGGCATGGCGATTGCCGCCCGCCTGCAAAACAGCGATCGCAAGGCGATTGCGGTGATCGGTGATGGCGCGTTGACCGCCGGCATGGCCTTCGAGGCGCTGAACCACGCGCCGGAAGTGGACGCCAACATGCTGGTGATCCTCAACGACAACGACATGTCGATCTCGCGCAATGTCGGTGGCCTGTCGAATTACCTGGCAAAAATCCTCTCCAGCCGCACTTACGCAAGCATGCGTGAAGGCAGCAAGAAGGTGCTCTCGCGTCTGCCCGGCGCGTGGGAAATTGCCCGTCGTACCGAAGAATATGCCAAGGGCATGCTGGTTCCCGGCACCCTGTTCGAAGAGCTGGGCTGGAACTACATCGGCCCGATCGACGGCCATGACCTGCCAACCCTGATCGCCACCCTGCGCAACATGCGTGACCTTAAAGGCCCGCAGTTCCTGCATATCGTGACCAAGAAAGGCAAAGGCTTCGCCCCGGCGGAAGTCGACCCGATTGGTTACCACGCGATCACCAAGCTGGAACCGCTGAACGCCCCGGCCGCCGCGCCGAAGAAGCCCAGCGGGCCAAAGTATTCCGGTGTGTTCGGCGAATGGCTGTGTGACATGGCCGCCGCCGACCCGCGCCTGGTGGGCATCACCCCGGCGATGAAGGAAGGTTCCGACCTGGTGGCGTTCAGCGAGCGTTTCCCGCTGCGCTATTTCGACGTGGCCATCGCCGAGCAACACGCGGTGACCTTCGCCGCGGGCATGGCCTGTGAAGGCGCCAAGCCGGTAGTCGCGATCTACTCTACGTTCCTGCAACGCGGTTATGACCAGTTGATTCATGACGTCGCGGTGCAGAACCTCGACGTGCTGTTCGCCATCGACCGTGCGGGCCTGGTGGGCGAAGACGGCCCGACCCATGCCGGCAGCTTCGACCTCTCGTACCTGCGCTGCATCCCCGGCATGCTGGTGATGACCCCGAGCGACGAGAACGAACTGCGCAAGATGCTCAGCACCGGCCACCTGTACAACGGCCCGGCGGCTGTGCGCTATCCGCGGGGGAATGGTCCGAATGCGGTGATCGAAAAGGACCTTGAGCCTATCGAAATCGGCAAGGGTATCGTCCGCCGCCAGGGCAGCGGCGTTACCTTGCTGGTGTTCGGCGTGCAATTGGCTGAAGCCTTGAAAGTGGCCGAGAAGATCGACGCCACGGTGGTAGACATGCGTTTCGTCAAGCCACTGGACGAGGCCTTGGTGCGCGAGATCGCCGGCAGCCATGAGCTGCTGGTGACCATCGAAGAAAACGCCATCATGGGCGGCGCCGGTGCGGCAGTCAGTGAGTTCCTGGCGCGGGAGAATATCCTCAAGTCGGTGCTGCACCTGGGCTTGCCAGATGTGTATGTCGAGCATGCCAAGCCGGCGCAGATGCTGGCCGAGTGCGGGCTGGATGAATCCGGGATTGAAGCTTCGGTTCGTCAGCGCATGGCCCTGCTGGGCCTGTAGAAACGCGATTAAAAATGTGGGAGCGGGCTTGCTCGCGAAAGCGCTGGGTCAGTCGACAGATGCATTGACTGACACTGCGCCTTCGCGAGCAAGCCCGCTCCCACATTTGTTTTATGCCAACTTCAAATGCTACGGACAGCCCATGAACCGCCTTCGCCTCGCCCTGCCCCTTCTGTTACTGCCCGCCACCGACCTGCTCGCCGACAGTTTCGAACGCGACCAAGCCCTCAAGCTGCCCGACGTGGTGATCAGCGCCAACCGCCAGGTCCAGGCGCGCAACGACAGCAGCGCCGCCAACACCGTCTTCACCCGCGACGACATCGACCGCCTGCAACCCACCAGCGTGACCGACTTGCTCAGCCGCGTGCCCGGCGTGCAGGTTTCACAGGCCGGTGGCCGTGGCAGCCTGGCAAGCGTCTACATTCGTGGCACCAAGTCGGCCCAGAGCCTGGTGCTGGTCGACGGCCAGCGCATCGGCAACTCGACTTCCGGCGACAGCAACCTGCAGCACCTGAACATCCAGCAGATCGAACGCGTGGAAGTCCTGCGTGGTTCGCGCTCGGTGATCTACGGCAGCGATGCGATTGGCGGGGTGATCCAGATTTTCACCCGGCGTGGTAACGAGTCCGGCCTGCAACCCCGCCTGCATGTGGGATTTGGTAGCAACCAGACGTGGGAACGCAGCCTGGGCTTGTCCGGCGGCGACGGGCAAACCCGCTTCAACCTCGGCGCCAGCCTGGATGACACCGCCGGGATCAATCGCACGTATGCCTCGTACCCCAGCGACCGCGACCATGACGCCTATCGCAACCAGTCCACCAGTTTCAGCCTGAGCCATGCCTTCAACGATGACCTCGAAGCGGGTGTGAACGTGCTGGATAATCGTGGCAAAAGCGAATTCGACAATCCGTTCGGTCGCTTCGATTCGACCACCTTCCAAAGCTTCCAGCAAAAGCCCTATTCCAACTTCACCGTAAGCAGCGTCAGCAGCTATGTCGACGCGCGCATCAATGACGCGTGGAAGTCCCGGCTGGAAGCAGGCCACAGCGAGAACCGCGAAGAAACCCGGGACAAGCTCAGCACCGAGCGAAGCGTGTTCAACACCTACCGCAACGCGCTGAACTGGCAAAACGACCTCACTCTCAACGAGCAGAACAGCCTGATCCTGGGCGGCGACTGGTACGAGGACCGGGTCAACAGCAGCACCGCGTTCGCCGAAGACAGTCGCTGGAATAGGGCCGCGTTTATCCAGCACCGTTTCCAGGCGCAATCTTTCTCCACAGAACTGGGCCTGCGCCGCGACCAGAACCAACAATTCGGCGGCCACAACAGTTGGAGCGGCACCTTCACCCTGCCGCTGAACCCGGACAATGATCTGTTGCTGAGCTACAGCGAAGGCTTCCGCGCGCCTACGTTCAACGACCTCTACTACCCGGACGAATTCGGCTTCAAAAACAGTAACCCGAACCTCAAGCCCGAGACATCGAAAAGCTACGAAGTGCAATGGCGCAGCCAGCTCAGCGACAGCAGCCGACTGGAAGCCTCGCTGTACCGCACCGATATTCAGGATGCGATCGTGTTTGCCAGCAACGGCCCGCAAAACGTCAGCGCCGCACGCATCAACGGCTTCGAGGCGGCGCTCAAGCAAGAACTGTTCGGCTGGCAAAGCAGCCTCGCCGTTGCATTGATCGACCCACGCGACCGCGACACCGGGCGCACACTGGCGCGTCGAGCCCGGCGCACCCTGAGCCTGGACCTGGATCGCCAATTCGATCAATTCGGCGTCGGCGCCAGCTGGCAAGCGGTGAGCAGCAGCTACGACGATGCGGCGAACCAGCAACGCCTGGGCGGGTATGGCTTGCTGGGGCTACGGGGCAGTTGGGCGGTGAACCATGAAGTCACGCTGGAAATGAAGCTCGATAACCTGCTGAACAAGGACTACAGCCGGGCGCTGTATCAGTATCAAGGCCAGCAATATGGCTATCGGGAAGAAGGCCGGGCACTGATGTTCGGGGTGACCTGGACGCCGGAACTCTAAGTCGTCTGCACCGGCCTCATCGCGGGCAAGCCCGGCTCCCACAGGGGACCGTGCTTATCCAGACGACTCGGTCAAATGTGGGAGCTGGCGTGCCTGCGATAGCGGTCTCACAGCCCCGGTGCAATCACCTGACACAACCGCGCCACCGCCTGCAGCATCTGCCCGCTGGGCCGTTCCAGGCCCTTGTCAGGCACCACCAGCAAACGCCCGCCAGCCACCGCCGCCACCTGGGGCCAGGCTTTCCAGGCATCCAGCTGCGCTTGATCGCCCGCCAGAATCACCTCGGGATTACGCTGCAACACCGACTCAATGCTGACCTGCGGTGCCGGTAATTTCAGGTCATCGAACACATTGCGCGCGCCGCACACACTCAGCGCATCGCTGATGATCTGCCCGCCACCCACGGTGTACAGCGGCTGGTTCCACACCTGATAAAACACCCGCAACGGCTCGGCCCGGTGATAGCGCGAGCGCAATTCGGCCAAGCGCTGACGCAACTGCGCGGCCAATTGCCGGCCGGCGTCATCCCGCCCGAGTTGCCGGGCAATGGTTTCGACCTGTGAGGTGAGTTGTTCGAGGCTGTGGGGTTCGGCGACAAATACCGGGATGTTCAGGCGTTGCAGCTGTTCACGCGGGCCCGGGCCGACGCTGCCGGGCCAAAGCAGGATCAGGTCGGGCTTGAGGCTGAGCAGCCGCTCCATGTCCAACTGCCCGTAGTTGCCCACAGACGGCACGTTCGCCAACGCCTGTGGCCGCTCGCCGCCATCCAGCACGCCCACCAGCAAATCGGCGGCGCCCAGTTCAACGACGATTTCAGACAACGAAGGCGCAAGGCTGACCACCCGCTCGACCGCCGCAGCCTGGGCCGCGACAACCAGCAGCCACACCGCCAGCCAGACGCGCATCAACCCAACTGGCGCGGGATGCGGTAGAGGTAGAACAGCACCAGGGTCGACAATGCCAACAGAAACAGCGGCACCGCTTCCAGCCCGACAAACACTGCCAGCGCGCCGACCCAGGCCGGCAGTGCAGCCACCAGCAACGCCACACGACGGCGGGCCGCGAGGGTGATCCAGGCAGCCGGTTCTTCAGGGGTATCGAGGGCTTTGCCGGTGGCGATCAGCGCGTGTTTATAGCCGTGAAAGTAACGCAGGCTGACAAACATCGAGGCTACGCCGGCGATAAAAAACGGCATCGCCAGCACCGGCAGCAAAGGCTCGGCCTTGCCAAACACGAGGTTGATCACAAACAACGGTGCCAGCGCCAACGCCAGGTATTGCCACCAGTTAAACGACAGCCGCCGCTTGACCTGGCCGCGCGTCACGCCCGATCGGCCTCGCCCTGGTGCTCGTTGCCCATCATGTGGTCGAGCTTGCTGGCCTTGGTGGCCAGGTAGAGCTTGTTGTGCGGGTTGTGGCCGGTGTGCAGCGGCACGCGCTCGGCGACGGTGATGCCCATGTCGGTCAAGGCTTTGACCTTGCGCGGGTTGTTGGTCATCAGCCGCAGGGATTTGACGCCCAGGTGCTGGAGCATCGGCAGGCAGATTCCATAGTCGCGCTGGTCAGCGGCAAAACCGAGGCGCTCGTTGGCTTCCACAGTGTCGGCGCCGCCATCTTGCAGCTCATAGGCGCGGATCTTGTTCAGCAGGCCAATGCCACGGCCTTCCTGACGCAGGTACAGCAACACGCCACGGCCTTCGCGGGCGATGGCCTGCAGGGCGGCTTCCAGTTGCGAGCCGCAGTCACAGCGCTGGCTGAACAGCGCATCACCGGTCAGGCACTCGGAGTGCACGCGACCGAGGACCGGGGCACCGTCCGCCACGTCACCGAGGCTGAGAACAACGTGTTCGCGCCCGGTGGCTTCTTCAAGAAAGCCATTCATGGTGAACGTGGCAAAAGGGGTTGGCAGCTTGGAAGCGGCGACGAAAACGACGGGCACCTTGTGCTCCTGATTTCAGATTTCACAGGGGAGGGATTGTAACAGTAGGTTCCTACAGACGCTTAAGCTGAATTATCGCTGATAAAGATCAATAGGTTCGATTGGCCTTCAGCTTGGTTCTATGCCTTTCAGAAATGTTGATAGCCACGAATGGCCGGCGTGACGTCCTGGCCAGACGCATCCAGCAGGGTAACGCCCTGCCCCGCCTCGACCCGGCCGATTACATGGACCGGTACACCGGCGGCCAACAGCGGCGCCAGTTCGGCGGGCGGCAAGGTGAACGCCAGTACGTAGTCGTCCCCCCCGCTCAACGCGGCCACCCGGGCATCCGCCTCACCGACGAACGCCAGCAAGGCGGCGGACAACGGCAGTTTTTGCTGCTCGATCAACAAGCTGACAGCCGACGCCTTGGCGATATGCCCGCAATCAGCTAAAAGGCCGTCGGAAATATCCATGGCAGACGTGGCCTTGCCCCGCAACGCCAAGCCCAGCGCCAACTGCGGTTGCGGCGACCAGTAATGGGCCAGCAGCGGCTCGGCGATAGCCGCCTCCGCCGTGCGCTGCCCCAGCACCAGCGGCAAGGCGCCCGCTGCGTTACCCAGCTCACCGCCCACACACAGCAAGTCGCCGGGCCGCGCGCCGCTGCGGGTCAAGGCCTGGCCCGCCGGCACCCGGCCAAACACGGTCATGGTCAGGCTCAGCGGCCCACGGGTGGTGTCGCCACCTACCAGAACCACGCCACAAACCTGCGCCATGGCGTTCAAGCCCTGGGCATAGCGTTGCAGCCAATCGGCATCAACCGTCGGGGTGGTGAGGGCAAGGGTAAACGCGAGGGGATTGGCGCCCATGGCCGCCAGATCGCTGACTGCTACGGCCAGCGAGCGCTGGCCGAGCAGAAACGGATCGCAGGGGTCGGCAAAATGCACGCCGGCCACCAGGGTATCGGTAGAAATCGCCAGCTGTTCCCCGGGAGGAACAGCCAGCAAGGCACAGTCGTCGCCAATCCCCAGTGCAATGCCTTCGCCGCCCTGCGCACAGGGCGCGGCGGCGAAGTAGTTGCGGATCAGCTCAAACTCGCCCATTGCGTCAGCAAGCGCCAGTTAGCGCTTGTACGCCTTCACTTCGGCTTCACGCAGGCGCGGGGCCAGCTTGTCGAGCACGCCGTTGACGAACTTGTGACCGTCGGTGGAACCGTAGACTTTCGCCAGTTCGATCCCTTCGTTGATCACAACGCGGTAAGGCACGTCGACGCGCTTGAGCAGTTCCCAGGTGGACAGGCGCAGTACGGCCAGTTCAACCGGGTCCAGCTCTTCGATCGCCAGGTCCAGGCACGGCGTCAGTGCAGCGTCGATCTCCGCCAGGTTGGCCGGAACACCGTGCAGGATGTCGTGGAAGTAGCTGGCATCGGCCGCGCTGAAATCGTTGTCGACGCGAAACTGCGCCTCGATTTCGTTCAGCGAGGTTTTCGCCATGTGGCGCTGGTACAAAGCCTGGGTCGCGAGCTGGCGGGCCGAACGACGCTTTTCGCTTTTCGATGGCTTGCCGGCGTCTGCCGGGCGCGGGTCCTGGGGGTTGAACTGATCGCTGTCGTCGCTAATCACTTGGCCTCCAACTGCGCCAGCAGGCTGACCATTTCCAGGGCGGACAGGGCAGCTTCAGCACCTTTGTTGCCGGCCTTGGTGCCGGAACGCTCGATGGCTTGTTCGATGGAATCAACGGTCAGCACGCCAAAGGCGACCGGCACGCCGAACTCCATGGACACCTGGGCCAGGCCCTTGGTGCATTCGCCAGCCACGTATTCGAAGTGCGGAGTGCCGCCACGAATGACCGCGCCCAGGGCGATGATCGCCGCGTATTCACCCTGCTGTGCAACTTTCTGCGCAACCAGTGGAATTTCGAAGGCGCCAGGAGCGCGGATGATAGTGATGTCGCTTTCGCTCACACCGTGGCGAACCAGGGCATCCACGGCACCGCTTACCAGGCTTTCAACCACGAAGCTGTTGAAGCGGCCAACCACCAGGGCATAGCGGCCTTTGGGGGCGATGAAGGTACCTTCGATGGTCTTCAGGGTCATTCGACAAATCTCTTAAAGAGCCGGGACGCGCTTAGTGCGCGCCCCTCAGTGATATTTGAACCGCGAACAAGGGGCAAACAACGCCGGCCTTTATTCGGAGGGCACGTATTCTACTACTTCCAGGTCGAAACCGGATATGGCATTAAATTTCATTGGCGCACTCATCAGGCGCATTTTGCGTACGCCCAGGTCCCGCAGGATCTGCGAACCGGCCCCGACGATGCTGTAGGTGGTCGGTTTTTTCACCGGCGCGTGGTCGGCGGTTTCGCGGATATGCGCCAGCAGCACGTCGCCGTCCAGCGGATGGCCCAGCAGCAACACCACACCGCTGCCGGCCTCGGACACCGCGGACATCGCGGCCCGCAGGCTCCAGCGCCCCGGCTGCTTGACCATCAGCAGGTCCCGCAGCGGGTCCATGTTGTGCACCCGCACCAGGGTTGGCTCTTCAGCGCAGATGGTGCCCAGGGTCAGGGCCATGTGCACGTCGCCTTCCACGGAATCACGATAGGTCACCAGGTTGAACTGGCCCAGTTCGCTGTCCAGCGGCTGCTCGGCAATCCGCTGAACGGTACGTTCGTGGATCATCCGGTAGTGGATCAGGTCGGCAATGGTGCCGATCTTGATGTTGTGCAGCGCGGCAAATTCTTCCAGCTCGGCGCGACGGGACATGGTGCCGTCGTCGTTCATCACTTCGCAGATCACACCGCTCGGCTCGAAACCGGCCATGCGCGCCAGGTCGCAGGCCGCTTCGGTGTGGCCAGCGCGAGCCAGGGTGCCACCCGGCTGGGCCATCAGCGGGAAGATGTGGCCCGGGCTGACGATATCTTCGGCCTTGGCGTCTCTCGCGGCAGCGGCTTGTACGGTGCGGGCGCGGTCAGCAGCGGAGATGCCGGTGGTGACACCGGTGGTGGCTTCGATGGACACGGTGAACTTGGTGCCAAACCCGGAACCATTGCGCGGCGCCATCAACGGCAGCTTCAGCAGCTCGCAGCGCTCGCGGCTCATCGGCATGCAGATCAGGCCACGGGCGTGCTTGGCCATGAAGTTGATGTGTTCCGGCTGGCAGCACTCGGCGGCCATGATCAGGTCGCCTTCGTTCTCGCGGTCTTCGTCATCCATGAGGATGACCATCTTGCCTTGGCGGATGTCTTCAACCAGTTCTTCGATGCTGTTGAGCGCCACGCGGCACCCCCTTGGGTCAGGATTTAAGGTAGCCGTTAGCGGCTAAAAAACTTTCAGTGATGTTCCCGGCGGGCCCTTGAAGAGAGTCAGACTCTGCGGCCTTATCGCCCAACAACAGGCGCTCCAGGTAACGGGCAAGCAAGTCCACTTCCAGGTTCACCCGGCGACCCGGCTGGTACGACGCCATGATGGTTTCGCTCAGGGTGTGGGGAATGATGGTCAGTTCAAATTCGGCGCCATTCACGGCGTTCACCGTCAGGCTCGTGCCGTCGACGGTGATCGAGCCTTTGTGGGCGATGTACTTGGCCAGCTCTTTCGGTGCGCGAATGCGAAATTCCACGGCACGCGCGTTTTCGCTGCGGGCAACCACTTCGCCGACACCGTCGACGTGGCCGCTGACCAGGTGCCCACCGAGGCGTGTGGTCGGGGTCAGGGCTTTTTCCAGGTTCACCGGGCTGCCGCTCTTGAGGTCGTTCATCGCGGTGCAGTCCAGGGTTTCCCGGCTGACATCGGCGGCAAAGCCGTTGCCAGGCAACTCGATGACGGTCAGGCACACACCGCTGACGGCGATGCTGTCGCCCAGTTTGACGTCGCCCAGGTCGAGCTTGCCGGTTTCAACCAGCAGGCGTACATCGCCGCCTTTTGGGGTCATTGCACGGATGCTGCCGATGGATTCGATAATGCCGGTGAACATGCCGTTCTCCTGAAGACGTGGCGCAGGCCGGGAATTATACGCTCGCTGATGGCAGAGGGATGGCAGTGACTCGCCAGTCATCTCCCACAGCGCGCATTTCAGTGATCTTGAGTTGGGGGGCGTCGGCCAGTTTCTCAAGCGGCCAGTCCAGCAAAGGCCGGGCGGCAGAGCCAAGAAACTTGCCGGCGACGAATATCACGTACTCGTCCACCAGCCCTTGCTGGGCGAAGGCACCCGCCAGGCTTGGGCCCGCTTCCACCAACACTTCGTTGACACCACGGGCCGCCAGGGCCACCAGCGCGGAACGCAGGTCGACCTGGCCGTCGACACCCGGCACCACCAGGCACTCGGGGCCTGTGGGGTACTGGTTGTCCGGCGTCACGCAGGTGATGACCAGCGCGGGGCCAGCCTTGAAGAACGGCGCATTCAGCGGCACCCGCAGGCGGCCGTCGATCAGCACACGCAGCGGCGGACGGGACATCGCCAGGACGGTGGTTTCTTCATCCAGGCCCAGCTCGGCGGCGCGCACGGTCAGGCGAGCACCATCGGCCAGCACCGTGTCGGCGCCGGTCAGCACCACACTGGCCTGGGCACGCAGGCGCTGCACAGCGGCACGGGCGGCCGGGCCGGTGATCCATTGGCTTTCGCCGTTGGCCATCGCGGTGCGACCGTCCAGGCTCATGGCCAACTTGACCCGCACAAACGGCAGGCCATGCTCCATGCGCTTGAGAAAGCCCGGGTTAAGCGCCCGCGCTTCGTTTTCCAGCAAGCCGCTGTGGGTCTCGATCCCGGCCTGGGCCAGGCGGCGCATGCCACGCCCGGCGACTTCCGGATTCGGGTCCTGCATCGCTGCCACCACACGGGACAGGCCGGCATTCACCAAGGCATCGGCGCAGGGCGGTGTGTGCCCGTGGTGGCTGCACGGTTCAAGGGTCACGTAGGCCGTGGCGCCCCGGGCTTTGTCGCCCGCAGCCCGCAGGGCGTGGACTTCCGCATGGGGTTCGCCGGTGCGCACGTGCCAGCCTTCGCCGACAACCTGCCCGTCACGCACGATCACGCAGCCAACCCGGGGGTTGGGGTGGGTGGTGTACAGGCCCTTGCGCGCCAGTTCCAGGGCACGGGCCATGTAATGGGCGTCGAGTACCGCTTGTTCTGCCGAAGGTGGGTTCATTCTTTTACCGGCTCACGGGCCAGGCGGTCGATCTCTTCGCGGAACTCGTTGAGGTCCTGGAAGCGTCGATACACCGAGGCGAAACGGATATAGGCGACTTCGTCGAGCTTTTGCAGCTCGCCCATCACCAGTTCTCCAACCACCAGGGATTTGACTTCGCGCTCGCCGGTGGCGCGCAGCTTGTGCTTGATGTGCACCAGCGCCGCTTCCAGCCGCTCGACACTCACCGGGCGTTTTTCCAGGGCGCGCTGCATTCCGGCGCGCAGTTTTTCTTCGTCGAAAGGCTGGCGACTGCCGTCGGTCTTGATCAGACGTGGCAATACCAGTTCGGCGGTTTCGAAGGTGGTGAAACGTTCACCGCAGCCAGAGGCCAGGCATTCACGCCGGCGACGCACCTGTTCGCCCTCGGCGACCAGACGCGAGTCAATGACCTTGGTGTCGTTGGCACCGCAGAAGGGACAGTGCATGGTGGCAGGCAACAAAAAATGGGAGGGCCATGGTAGCGCATCCCTGTGGCAAGACAAGCCATAGCCTTTACGGTATATAGGCTGACTATTATGTTTCATATTTTTTAAGCCACGGATTTTGTCCTTTCTGGAGCCGTACATGCAGTTACGACCACTTGTTTTGCTCACGTTGCTCGGTTTTCTGGTCGCCTGCAGCAGCCATGCCCCAAAACCTGCGGCGCCGGCTCCGGCACCGCAACAAGAGAAAAAACTGCCGGGTGTGGAAGAAGATCTCGGCCCGTTGCCCGCCTACCAGCGTGAAGTCAGCGGCCAATTGAACGGTATACCGGCGGGTGCCGAAGTCGAACTGGCGCTGCTGGTGATCGACGACCGTTCGCGCCCGCAACAACTGCTGGCCAGCAGCGTGCTGATCGGCAACAACAAGCCCCTGGCCTTCCGCCTGCGCTTCAACCCGCAAGCGTTCCCGGCGGGCGGGCGCGTTGAATTGCGTGGTCGCGCCAGCCAGTCCGGCCAGTTGATCCTGCACCTGCCGCCGGTGCGCATCACCCAGGCGATCACCCAGACCACCGGGCCGCTGCAACTCGTTCCCGCACCATGACGCCACCGCTGGACCTGCAACGCGCACTGAGCGAACTGATCGGCGACGCCCAACTGGTGCCCTGCCCGCTGCCGGGCACCGAGTTGTCGCTGTGGTTACTGGACGCCGACAACATGGACCGCGCCTTCAGCCCCGAAGAAACCCGGCGCATCCTGCATGAGCCGCCGTACTGGAGCTTTTGCTGGGCCAGTGGCCTGGCGCTGGCGCGATACCTGGCGGCCAACCCCGAGTGGGTCGCGGGTAAGCGGGTGCTGGATTTCGGCGCAGGTTCGGGTGTTGCCGGGATTGCCGCGGTAAAGGCCGGAGCGCTGGAAGTGGTGGCGTGCGACCTGGATCCGCTGGCCCTGGCTGCCTGCCGGGCGAATGCCGAACTCAACGGCGTAACACTGGGCTATTCAGAAGACTTCTTCACCGAAGCCGACCGGTTTGACCTGATCCTGGTCGCCGATGTGCTGTACGACCGGGCGAACCTGCCGCTGCTGGATCAATTCCTGACACGCGGCCGCGAAGCGCTGGTCGCCGATTCCCGGGTTCGGGACTTCCAGCACCCGGAGTATCAGCGCCTGGGTATCCTCGACGCCCTGACACTGCCCGACCTGGCCGAGCCGTGGGAGTTTCGCAAGGTGAGCCTGTACCATTCGCAGCGATAGTCGCGCCTATCAAACCCGCAAATCTCCAGTAACAGATGGGCTAAGACAGTCTTCAGCGTAGCGTGGAAAATGGCCGCCTCTCGCACGCAACCTGGACGACCCAACGGTATGCCAACCCCCCAATTTGCATCCGTCGCCTCTTGCTCAAAAAGCTTGCAAACATCACCGCTACTGCCTAGTCTTTGCCGCAATACACCCGCCATGCCTCTGGTCGCGCAAGTGACTAAGCACAAATTGTGCGGGTTTTTTATGCCTGGCTTTTTTTGGGCATGAGAACGTTCGACAAACCTGCCATTGATGTCCCCTCCCAGATAGAACTGCTCAAACAACGTGGTTTGCTCATTCAAGATGAAGCCCGTGCGCAGTGTTTCTTGCAGTCCGTCAGTTTTTTCCGATTGAGCCCCTACATGCGCCCTTTTCAGCAATCGGGGGATGTCGATCATCGATTTCGCGATGGCACAGGTTTTCGTCAGCTAACTCGACTCTACGACTTTGACCGCAGGCTTCGATTGTTGAGCATGGATGCCATTGAACGCGTGGAAATAGCGACCCGCTCAATGATCAGTAACCATATGGGGCCCAACTATGGCAGCCATTGGTATACCGATATCGGCATTTTTCAACAGGCATTTGACCACCAACGCCTACTTGCAACATTGCAGTCCAAGCAATGTGCCGCTATCCGAGACTATGAGCGCGAATGCCTGCGAATAGATCGGTTGCAAGCCGAAAGCGGTCGCAAAGCCCATCTCAAACGCCAGAGAGCAAAAGAGAGTTACGCCCGACACTACCCCACCAACTACGACCAACCACCACTCATGCCCGGCTGGGCAATGCTGGAAGAACTCACACTCGGCGACCTGTCCCACTCAAAGCGATGGGTTTTCCTCAAGACTGGTACCAGGACCCTTTCTGGCATCCTGCACGCGCTTAATCGCGGCATAGCTTCCGGTCGCCTCCTCCAGTCTTTATAGTTGCCCCATTCCTGCTTTCTTCGAGATTCCCCATGAGTGAGCCCACGCCGTACATCTTCGATGCCACCACCGCCACCTTCGATCAGGCGGTGATCCAGAACTCCTTCGAAAAACCCGTGCTGGTGGATTTCTGGGCCGAGTGGTGCGCGCCGTGCAAGGCGTTGATGCCGATGCTCGCGCAGATTGCCGAGAGTTATCAGGGTGAGTTGCTGCTGGCCAAGGTCGATTGCGATGCCGAGCCGGACGTGGTCTCGCGCTTTGGCATTCGCAGCCTGCCGACCGTGGTGCTGTTCAAGGATGGCCAGCCAGTGGATGGGTTTGCCGGTGCGCAGCCTGAATCCGCCGTGCGCGCGATGCTGGAGCCCCATGTGCAGATGCCACCACCGGCGGCTGCCGATCCACTGGAGCAGGCCCAGGCGCTGTTTGCCGAAGGCCGTATCACCGACGCCGAGGCCGTGCTGGTCACCCTGCTTGGCGAAGACAACACCAACGCCGCCGCGCTGATCCTGTACGCACGCTGCCTGGCCGAGCGCGGTGAACTGGGCGAAGCGCAAACCGTGCTCGACGCCGTCAAGAGCGATGATCACAAGGCCGCACTGGCCGGCGCCAAGGCGCAGATCACTTTCCTGCGCCAGGCCGCCGACCTGCCGGACGCCGCAGACCTGAAAGCCCGCCTGGCGCAAAACCCGCAGGATGACGAGGCGGTGTACCAACTGGCCGTGCAACAACTGGCGCGCCAGCAATACGACGCCGCGCTGGATGGCTTGCTCAAGCTGTTCATCCGCAACCGCAGCTACAGCGAAGGCCTGCCCCACAAGACGCTGCTGCAGGTGTTCGAACTGCTCGGCAACGATCACCCGCTTGTCACGGTGTACCGCCGCAAGCTGTTCGCCGCGCTGTATTAAGCCTTACTCGATCCAGCTGTACAGCGGCGTATCCCCGCCGCTGGCTACCTTGACCTTGGCGCTATGGCGCAGGCGCACCAGCAGGCGCTTGCCCGCCGAGGCGCTGCCGGCCAGGCCTTCCAACTGATCAAGCAATTCCAGGCCGTTGAGTTGCCCGGCCTTGCGCAGTAAATCCTGGGCGGCCTGCCACAGGCTCTCGTCCAGGTTACCCGCCGCCGGCGTCACTACCGGTTCCACACTCGGGGTTTTGCTGGCCTGCAACTGCGCGCCCAGCCGGGCCCAATCGCCGTCATCCAGCTCCAGGGTCAAGTCCACCGGCAGGTCACCGACGGTTCCACGAATTCTCAACATCGCACTTACTCCCGCACTTTTCTGACGAGCATGCTCCCACGCGTCTTGCGCTACGCCAAGCAGGCGGTCAAACTCCTCGCAAAATTGTTATAAGATCACATAACAAAACTTTCATCTTTGTCCGGGAGCTCCACCATGCGCCGTTTGCTGCTCGCTTTGCCGTTTGCCCTGTTGCCACTGGCCATCGCCCAGGCTGCCGACGAGCACGACCATGATCACGGCAGCCTCGGTGCCCACGAACACGGCGTGGGTCGCCTCAATGCGGTGCTCGACGGCCAGGCCCTGGAGCTGGAACTGGACAGCCCGGCGATGAACCTGGTGGGTTTTGAACACCTCGCCACCACCCCTGCCGACAAAGCCAAGGTCGCCGCCGCCCGCAAGCAACTGGAGCAACCTTTGGTGCTGTTCAGCCTGCCCAAGGCCGCCGGTTGCGTGATCAGCACCCAGGAACTGAACAGCCCGCTGTTCGGCGACAAGCCTGAAGCCGACCACGATGAAGACGATGACGACCACGCCACCGATGGCAAAGGCGCCGCCGCCCACGAACATCACCACGACCACAGCGAAATCCACGCTCACTACCAGTTCACTTGCGCCACGCCGACCGCCCTGAGCAACCTCGACCTGACCCAGGTGTTCAAGACCTTCCCCGCCACCCAGAAAATTCAGGTACAACTCATTGGCCCGAGCGGCCAGCAGGGTGTGGAAGCGACGGCCACAGCAGCCACCCTGAAATTCTGATGTAAACACCACACTGTAGGAGCTGGCTTGCCTGCGATGGCATCACCGCGGTGTTTCTGGAGCACCGCGGCGTCTGCATCGCAGGCAAGCCAGCTCCTACAGTTGATCGGTGTCATCATCCAAATCGAGCCAGACCACTGACCTCCCTATGACCCAAGCACTTATCGAACTGTCTGACCTGGGCTTCAATTGGCCCGGTCACCCACAGTTGCTGGACATCCCCACGTTCCGCCTGGAGCCGGGGGAAACCCTGTTCCTCAAGGGCCCCAGCGGCAGTGGCAAGACCACCCTGCTGGGCCTGTTGGGCGGTGTGCAAAAGCCCAGCCGCGGCAGCATTCGCCTGCTGGGCCAGGAGCTGACCGAACTCTCGGCTGGCGCCCGCGACCGTTTCCGGGTCGACCACACCGGCTACATCTTCCAGCAGTTCAACCTGTTGCCGTTTCTCTCGGTGCGCGAGAACGTCGAGTTGCCCTGCCACTTTTCAACGTTACGGGCGCAGCGGGCAATCCAGCGTCACGGCAGCGTCGACCAGGCTGCCGCGACCTTGCTCGCCCACCTGGGCCTGAAGGACAAGAGCCTGCTGGAGCGCCGCGCCGACTCCCTGTCCATCGGCCAACAACAACGGGTGGCCGCTGCCCGTGCGCTGATCGGCCAGCCGGAGCTGGTGATCGCCGACGAGCCGACCTCGGCCCTGGACTACGACGCCCGGGAAGCCTTCATTCAGTTGCTGTTCGCCGAATGCCGCGAAGCAGGCGCCAGCCTGTTGTTCGTCAGCCATGACCAGAGCTTGGCGCCGCTGTTCGACCGCAACCTGTCGCTGGCCGAACTCAATCGCGCCGCCACGCTTGCAGAGGTTTGAGATGTATTTGTTTCGACTAGCCATGGCCAGCCTGGCTAACCGCCGCTTTACCGCGATCCTCACCGCCTTCGCCATCGCCCTGTCGGTGTGCCTGTTGCTGGCGGTGGAACGGGTACGCACCGAAGCCCGCGCCAGCTTCGCCAGCACCATCAGCGGCACCGACCTGATCGTCGGCGCGCGCTCCGGCTCGGTGAATTTGCTGCTGTATTCGGTGTTCCGCATCGGCAACGCCACCAACAACATTCGCTGGGACAGCTACGAGCACTTCGCGGCCAACCCGCAGGTAAAATGGGCGATCCCGATTTCCCTTGGCGACTCCCACCGTGGCTACCGCGTGATGGGCACCAACGAATCCTATTTCGAACACTATCAATACGGCCGCCGGCAGAACCTGGAACTGGCCAGCGGCCGCGCCTTCGCAACCGATCCATTCGAAGTGGTGCTCGGCGCCGAAGTGGCCGACGCGCTGCATTACAAGCTCGGCGACAAGCTGGTGCTGGCCCACGGCGTGGCGGTGGTCAGCCTGGTCAAGCACGATGACAAGCCCTTCACCGTGGTCGGCATTCTCAAGCGCACCGGCACTCCGGTGGACCGCACACTGCATATCAGCCTCGGCGGCATGGAAGCGATTCACATCGACTGGCACAACGGCGTACCGGCCCAGGGCAAAGGCCGGATCAGCGCCGATCAGGCCCGCAACATGGACCTGACGCCACAAGCCATCACCGCGTTCATGCTCGGTTTGAACAACAAGATTTCCACCTTCGCCCTGCAACGGGAGATCAACGAGTTCCGTGGCGAGCCGATGCTGGCGATCCTGCCGGGCGTGGCGCTGCAAGAGCTGTGGAGCATGATGGGCACGGCTGAAAAAGCGCTGTTCGTGATCTCGCTGTTCGTGGTGCTGACCGGCTTGATCGGCATGCTCACCGCGATCCTCACCAGCCTCAACGAGCGCCGCCGGGAAATGGCAATCCTGCGTTCAGTGGGCGCGCGGCCCTGGCATATTGCGACCTTGCTGATCTTCGAAGCCTTCGCCCTGGCGTTGTCGGGCGTGATCGCCGGCGTCGGGCTGCTGTATGTGTGCATCGCCGCGTCGCGCGGGTATTTGCAGGCCAACTACGGCCTGGACCTGCCGCTGTCGTTGCCGAGCGAATATGAATGGACTTTGTTGGGCGGTATTCTCGTCGCAGCCCTGCTGATGGGCAGCGTGCCGGCCTGGCGCGCCTACCGGCAATCGTTGGCCGACGGCCTGTCGATACGTTTATGAGGAAGCTGTTGATGCGTCGCGTCGTGCTCGCACTGTTACTGCTGGTGGCCCTGCCCGTGTGGGCTGAAGACCAGCCCAAGGACCTGTCGTGGCAGGAGATGATCCCGCCGGACGCGCCGCCGGAAATCCCCAACATGAAACCGCTGCACGACTTGTCGGGCATGGCCGATGCGTTGTCGGTGGAGTCAGCGCCGGCCGCCAAGCAGGACCTGCCCAACGCGCCGGTCGTACAAAGCCTGGACGGCAAGCACATCCGCCTGCCGGGTTATATCGTGCCGCTGGAAGTCAGCGAGGAAGGCCGCACCACGGAGTTCCTGCTGGTGCCGTATTTCGGCGCCTGCATTCACGTGCCGCCACCGCCGTCGAACCAGATCTTGCATGTCAAAAGCGAAGTCGGCGTGAAGCTCGACGAGTTGTATCAGCCGTACTGGATCGAAGGCCAGATGCAGGTCAAACCGTCCAGCAGTGAACTGGCCGATGCCGGCTACCAGATGGATGCCGACAAGATCTATGTGTACGAGTTGCAGGAATAACCCGTGATTGCGCTTTCATTGAGCTGAGTCAAAAGCTCGAACGTTACGATCTTTACCATTGGACACAAGCAATTAATAACGTCCTTTGGAGCTCCCATGAACAAGTCCCTGCTCGGCGCGTCGCTTGTCGCGCTCGCCCTCGTCGCCCCTGTTGCCCACGCTCACGAAGCGGGTGACATCCTGATTCGCGCCGGTGCCATCACCGTCAACCCGAAAGCGGACAGCAGCAGTGTCAAGGTTGACCAGGGCCCGCTGGCCGGGACCAACCTGGGCGGCAAGGCGACCATGAGCAGCGACACTCAACTGGGTTTGAACTTCGCCTACATGTTCACCAGCCACTGGGGTATCGAACTGCTGGCGGCCACGCCGTTCGAGCACGATGTGAAGATCAAGAACACCGCCCTGGCCCCGGCCAACGGCAAGCTCGGCTCGCTGAAACACCTGCCGCCGACCCTGAGCGTCGTGTACTACCCGCTGGACAGCAAGTCGGTATTCCAACCGTACATCGGCGCCGGTATCAACTACACCTGGATCTACGACGAGCACGTTGGCGGTCGCGCCCAGGAGGCCGGCTTCAGCAACTTCAAGGCGGAAAACTCCTGGGGTTGGGCCGCGCAGATCGGTGCGGACTACATGATCAACGACAAGTGGATGATCAACGCCCAGGCGCGCTACATCGACATCAGCACCAAGGCCACCGTGGACAACAACGCGCTGGGCCAGGGCACTCGGGCCAAGGTCAATGTGGATGTTGATCCGATGGTGTACATGGTCGGTATTGGCTACAAGTTCTAGGTTCTACCCAAGGCCCTGTTGTACAGGGCCTTTTTTGTGAGGCTTCCCATGGAGGCAAGCGCCAATCAGAAGCCAGGCACACGCCCGTGTGCTGCGATTCAGGCTTCAGCCAGGAGTTGGCGAACTTCAGCGATGACCAAGTCAATGTTGAACGGCTTTTTCAACACTGCATTGAACAAGTCCGACCGCTCCATACCAATATGAGCCTGGGCTCCGCTGATCAGGATGATGGGCAAGTGATTGACTGCCGGCAGAGCGCGAACCGCTTCGGCAAACTCCTGGCCATCCATGACCGGCATCATGAAGTCGGTGATGATCAACGCTGGCCGCTCGCGCTCCAGGACCTCGAGTGCTTTCTGGCCATTGCTCGCTTTTACGACCATGTACCCCTCATCCTCCAGCGCATAGCCGAGAATGTCAGCGATCAAATACTCGTCGTCGACGACCAGGATGGTGGTCATGTCAATTCAACCCGAATCAGAGACTTTGGACGTTGAGCCCGGCCGCCAGGAATCATCAGCGACAGCCAATGCATTTCTTGATGCCTTCTTCAAGTCAACGCCGTGTTCATGGATTACCACTTCAAGAAGCGAAGGATCGTAGAAGCTGTCTCGTACCTTAAGAATCGAAAGCATTCTTCTTAGTTCAGATTGAATCTCGAAGAAACGCATCAGCAGCAGGTTATCGACAATACTGGAGAGGTCCGGGGTTGGAGAGCTGACCTCCGAACCAAAAACGTCACGCATCTCCCATGAGGCAAACACCGTTACGCCACGGGCACGAAGCTCGCTCATCAGGGCGCTGTAGAAATCAGTGATACGTGCCGGGTTCGTCGACACTCGGGTCATGCCGCTCAAGCTGTCGATGAACAGGCGCTTGATGCCCTTTTCCTCAACCATTTTCAGCAGCCGTGCGCCGAGACCGTCGATCAGGCCTTCTGTCGTGGGTTGCCAGGCAATATTCAGCGCACCACTTTCTTCCATACCCTTGATATCAATCCCCAGCGATTGGCCTTTGAGACGTAACCGCTGCGGGCTTTCATAAAAACCGAAATGCAGGCCCGGCGCTTCCACTGTCGACTCTGCGAGAAACCTGAGCCCCAACGTGGTTTTCCCGACGCCGGAAGGCCCCATGACGAGGGTAACGGAGGAACTGTGCAGGCCACCGCCGATGATGGCGTCCAGCGAACCGATGCCGCTGGTGATACGCGTCAGATCGGCACTGTCAGGTAAAGACGGATGGCTGTAGAGGCTTTCCAGACGCGGATAAACCACCAGGCCATCGTCGGTGATTTCACACTCGTGCAATCCGGTCAGTGCACCACTGCCGCGAGTCTTGCGCAGTTGAATACGGCGCACTGAACGGCTGCCGTGAAGCTCTTCACCCATCTCGATCACACCATCAACCATGGTGTGCTCGGGACTGCCGTCGTCCAACCGGGAACTGGTGAGAAACAGCACCGTACAACCGGCGAACGCAGCGTGCCCTTGCAGCTCGGAAATGAATTTCTTGGTGTCGATGGGCGAGTCAGCCTTGGAGCGTGCATTGAGCAAGCCATCGACCACTAACACGGTGGCCTTCTGGCGACTGATCTCACGCCGAAGCAGCTTGACCACCTCATCGAGACCTTCGTTCTCAAGGGTGTCAAACGCACTGACGAACTGAATTTCAGCCCCCACCCGGGAAACATCAAAGAAGTTCAGGGTCGAGAGGAACTGAAATAAACGGTCGTGGGATTCGGCCAGCAACGTGGCGACCAGTACACGGCCCCCATTGCGCGCATGGTTAAACCCCAGCTGATTGGCGAGGATGGTTTTACCGGATCCCGGGCGCCCCTGGATGATATAGGAGGCACCTGCGACTAGCCCACCCTTGAGCAGAGCATCCAGCCCTTCTATTCCGCTTTGAAGGCGATTTAGCTTTTCCACAATGCAACCCTGATGTGAACAACAGGCTCTTGAGCCGAAGGTTTACGATGCTAACTCCATTTGTGCAATCGGGCTATCCACTCAGCCCGTTCAAGCGCGGGGCAAATAAAGCGTGAACGTACTTCCCTGACCAGGACGACTCTCTACCCTGATCTCTCCCCCCGACTGCTTGGCAAAACCAAATACCTGGCTGAGCCCCAACCCGGTTCCCTGGCCGTTGCCTTTGGTGGAGAAAAACGGTTCAAAGATCCTGTCGAGGTTGAGCGGTGCGATACCCGAACCATTGTCTGTGATGGAGACGGCAACGTAACTTCCGTTCATAAGGGCATGACCATTGGACGCAGGGATAAGGTCCATCGACTCAACACGGATGACCACCTCACCGTGATCAGGCATGGCGTCTCGGGCATTCATGAGCATATTGAGAATGGCGGTTTCAAACTGTTCTGGGTCAACGTGAACAACGCAGGGTGCTGCTGTGGACTCAATGCGTACGTGGATGCCTGTGCCAACCCGCAAAGCAATCGTATCGGCCATGGCCAACGTGCTTGAATTGACGTCCAGCGGTGCGGGATGGAGGGTTTGCCTGCGAGCGAAGGACAGCAATTGGCTGGTGAAGTGAGAACCACGCTTTACCGCCTCGGAAATGGCTTGCACCAGGCGCAGCCGCCGCTCTTCCGATACTGAAGGACGCTTCAAAAGATCTGCTGAAGAACGGATCACCGTCAGCAGGTTGTTAAAGTCATGAGCCACGCGGCCCGTTATCCGCCCCAGCGCTTCCATCTTCTGCGACTGCAGTAACTGCTCCTGGGTCGCATCCTGAACGGTTCCCGTCATCGCGACGGGCTGACCGTCATCGGCGTAACGGGCTCTGGCACACACGTGCAGCCAGCGAGTTTCACCGTGGGGCGTGACGATCCGATAGTGAACGTCGTAGGCGCAGCGTCGAGCGATCGAGCGATCCCATGCGTCAGCCACTCGGCCTCTGTCTTCGGAGTGCACCAGGCGCTGCATGTGTTCATAACTGAACGGTATCTGTGGTTCGAGTCCGAAGTTGAGGCGGCAAGTGGCCGAGGTCTTCAGCTCGCCCGTCGTCAAATCCAGGCGCCATATACCAAGCCCGGCGGCACTCAAAGCGAACTGCAGGTCGTGCGCTTCCTCATACACATCATCGTAAGGCGGCGGCGAACCATTCACCGGAGAGTTTGTTGCCATGATGGGTAGGGCTCCTCTTTTAGGCTGCCCATGGCTGGATGGGCGAAGTCTTCTTCTGAATGCAGACTTTTGCTTTTGCTGAACGAGCCGTAAGCACAATCAATCCCTATTGGCATGGATGACCGGGCGCACCAAAGGTTTCAAATTTTTCGTATGCCGTGGCGCATCCGACTTGCCAACACATATCACTTTTAACCGCCCGCGCACCGCCACAAAAAAAGGCGCCTGTTTCAGGCGCCTTTTTTATGTTTGACCGTGTCGATAGAACCGGTCGAGCAACGCCGGCAGCCCGGCCCGCCATGCCCGTGGCTTGATGCCGAAGGTGTGGAGGATTTTCTTGCAGGCCAGCACCGCGTGTTGCGGCTCGTCGGCTGCATCCGGACGGGCGGCGTGGGCCTGGGCGGTCGGCGCTTCCACGGCCAGCGGGTGGAAGTTGCGCGCTTCGGTCAGGATCGCCTGCCCCAGCGCCAGCGGGGTAGTCGCTTCGTGGCCGGCATAGTGATAAGTGCCCCACAACGGCGCGGCGCAATCCAGTTGCTTAAGCACCGAAATGATCACCCGCGCGGCATCGTCCACCGGCGTCGGGTTGCCCCGGCGGTCGTCGGCCATCAGCAGTTCGTCAGGTTTTTCGGCACGGGCCAGGAAGCGCCCGAGGGTGCCGTCGACGCTGTCATCCAGCAGCCAGCCGAAACGCAACAGCACGTGCTGCGGGCAGGTGGCGCGTACGCTCTGCTCGATGCGCCACAACGCCTGGCCTCGAAGGCCCAAGGGCACGGGTTCGTCTTTTTCGCTGTAGGCGGTGGCGCGGGAGCCATCGAACACCCGGTAGCTGGACGGTTGCAGCAGGGTGATGCTGTGGTGCTGGCACAGTTCAGCCAGGCGCTCGATCGCATATTCCTGGGCGGCCAGGCGTGTCTCGCTGACCGTCTCCGCCTGAAACCAGTCGAAGTAATAGGCGAGATTGATCAAGGCATCGGGACGGGTGTCGTCGAGCAGTTGCGTGAGGCTCGCGGCATCCCAGCCGTCTTGGGGCGGGCGCGGGGCGAGGAAACCGATGTCTTCCTCCGCACCGAGGCGAATCAGCGCCTGCCCGAGGGCATTCCCGCCGCCCAGTAACATAAGGCGCATTCGCATAGATTGAGCAGGCCCGGTCTGTTTGGAACGATGGTTATTATCGACAGGCTTGTGAGCCATGCCGTTGGCATTTGCCAGAATCGTTGCATTTTGCGGGTTTGTAGCGCAACCGTCACTTATAAAGTGCGCCGCCGATTGCGGCCGGGGGGCTTTAGGCAGAGAGAGCCTTTTTATGGCTAGGGAGCATGCAGTGGCTAGGGGCCTTGCAGTGGTCAGGGAGCTTGCTGTGGCCAGGGAGCTTGCTCCCGCTGGAGTGCGCAGCGCTCCCGCTTTTTTGGGGCCGCTACGCAGCCCAGCGGGAGCAAGCTCCCTGGCCACTGCAAGCTCCCTCGCCACAACAAGATCCCTCACCACAGGGAATGCATCCCGGGGTTGCAAGTTGCCGGGGCCGGCCGCATAAATTGGGTATGAACCTTCCTGAATCAACGGACACGGTCTTGAACGGTTTCCACCCCGCCGTCAGCACCTGGTTCCGCAGCACGTTCCCGTCGGTGACCGCCGCCCAGGCCCAGGCGTGGCCGCTGATCCGCCAGCGCCGCTCCACACTGATCGCCGCGCCCACCGGCTCCGGCAAGACCCTGACTGCCTTTCTCGCGGTGCTGGACGATCTCGTGCACCAAGGCCTGGCCAATGGCGGCCAACTGCCAGACCAAACGCTGGTGGTCTACGTCTCGCCTCTGAAGGCTCTTTCCAACGACATCCAGATCAACCTGCAAACCCCGCTGGCCGGCATCACCGAGCACTTGCAGCGCCTCGACCTGCCACCGCTGGCGATCCGCACCGCCGTGCGTACCGGCGACACTCCACAGAAAGACCGCGCCCTGATGCGCAAGCACCCGCCGCACATCCTGGTCACCACCCCGGAATCGCTCTACGTGCTGCTCGGCTCGGATTCCGGCCGGCAGATGCTTGCCAGCACCCGCACGGTGATCGTCGATGAGATCCACGCCATCGCCGCCAGCAAGCGCGGCAGCCACATGGCCCTGACACTGGAGCGCCTGCAGGGTTTGTGCCGCGAACCGCTGACCCGCATCGGCCTGTCGGCCACGCAAAAGCCCATCGAGGCGGTGTCGCGCTTTCTGGTGGGCACCGGCCGGCCTTGCGAGATCGTCGATATCGGCCACGCACGCCCACGGGACCTGGATATCGAAGTGCCGCCGGTGCCGCTGTCGGCCGTCATGGCCAACGACGTGTGGGAGCTGGTCTACGACCGCCTCGCCGAACTGGCCAGGCAACACCGCACCACGCTGATTTTCGTCAACACCCGGCGCCTGGCCGAACGCCTGGCCCGGCACTTGAGCGAGCGCCTGGGCAAAACCGCCGTCGCCGCCCACCACGGCAGCCTCGCGAAGGAAATGCGCCTGGACGCCGAACAACGGCTCAAGGCCGGTGAGCTGCAGGTGTTGATCGCCACTGCGTCGCTGGAACTGGGGATCGATATCGGCGATGTCGACCTGGTGTGCCAGATCGGCTCGCCCGGCTCGATCAACGGTTTTCTGCAACGGGTCGGACGCTCCGGGCATCAGGTCGGCGGCACGCCCAAGGGCCGGTTGTTCGCCACCACCCGCGACGACCTGATCGAATGCGCCGCCCTGCTCGACTGCGTGCGCCGGGGCGAGCTGGACACCTTGCTGATTCCGGTTGCGCCGCTGGATGTGCTGGCCCAGCAGATCATCGCCGAAGTCAGCTGCCAGGAATGGCAGGAACAGGCCCTGCTGACGCTGATCCGCCGCGCCGCGCCCTACGCCGAGCTGGATGAACGTCACTATCAGGCACTGCTGCAAATGCTCGCCGAAGGCTACAACGGGCGCCAGGGCCTGCGCAGCGCCTACCTGCACCGCGACGCCATCACCCGCACCCTGCGTGGCCGGCGGGGCGCCAAGCTCACCGCCGTGACCAGCGGCGGTACCATCCCCGACAACGCCGACTACAGCGTGCTGCTTGAGCCGCAAAGCCTGAACATCGGCAGCGTCAACGAAGACTTCGCGGTGGAAAGCATCGCCGGGGATATCTTCCAGCTGGGCAACACCTCCTACCGCATCCTGCGAGTGGAACCCGGCAAGGTGCGGGTCGAGGATGCCCACGGCCAGCCGCCGACCATTCCGTTCTGGCTCGGCGAAGCACCGGGGCGCAGCGCGGAGTTGTCGTTTGCCGTGGCGCGTTTTCAGGGGCAACTGGACGCGCTGCTGGGCGCCACGCCGGGTAACCTGCAACCGGCGCTCGATTGGCTCACCGGCACCCTCGGCCTGAACCTGGCCAGCGCCGAACAACTGCTGGATTACCTGGCGCGGGCGCGGCTGGCGCTGAGCGCGCTGCCGTCCCAGAACACGTTGATCATGGAACGGTTTTTCGACGAGTCCGGTGGCACCCAATTGATCATCCACACGCCGTTCGGCAGTCGCATCAACCGCGCCTGGGGCCTGGCGCTGCGCAAGCGGTTTTGCCGCACCTTCAACTTCGAACTGCAAGCCGCCGCCAGCGAGGATGCGATCGTGTTGTCGCTGTCCACCAGTCACAGCTTTGAGCTGGACGAAGTGTGGCGCTACCTGAACAGCAACACGGCCGAGCACATCCTGATCCAGGCGGTACTGGATGCACCGCTGTTCGGCGTGCGCTGGCGCTGGAATGCCGGGGTGGCCCTGGCATTGCCGCGCTACACCGGTGGGCGCAAGGTGGCGCCGCAGATCCAGCGCATGAAGAGTGAAGACCTGATCGCCAGTGTGTTCCCCGACCAGATCGCTTGCCTGGAAAACCTCGCCGGCGAGCGCGAAGTGCCCGAGCATCCGCTGGTGGAGCAAACCCTCGACGACTGCCTGCACGAAGCCATGGACAGCGAAGGCTGGCTGGCCCTGTTGCGGCGCATGGAGCGCGGCGAAATCCGCCTGATCAGCCGTGATCTGCCGGCGCCGTCGCCACTGGCAGCAGAGATTCTCAGCGCCCGCCCCTACACCTTTCTCGACGACGCTCCGCTGGAGGAGCGCCGCACCCAGGCCGTGCTCAACCGGCGCTGGAGCGATCCGCAAAGCACCGATGACCTTGGTGCGCTGGATGCCGAAGCGATTGCCGGTGTGTGCGAGGAAGCCTGGCCGGCGCCCAATGGCCTGGACGAGATGCATGAAGCGCTGATGAGTTTGGCGTGCATTGCCGAATCCGAGGTCACGGCGCAGTGGGCCGAATGGCTGCAAGCCCTGGCCGACGGTGGGCGCGCCAGCCGATTGCAGATCGGTACCGGCCAGGCCGTTTGGGTCGCTCTGGAGCGCTTGAGCTGTTTGACGGCGATCTACCCGAATGACCTGCCGCTGTTGCCCGGTTTCGATGAGCCCTGGACCTTCGATGAAGCCTTGGTGGAAGTGCTGCGGGCGCGCCTGAGCGGCTTCGGCCCATTGACGCTGATCGAGATCGCCGCGCCCCTGGCCTTGCCGGTGGCCGACGTATCACAGGCACTCGCGCGGCTGGAGAGCGAAGGCTACGTGCTGCGCGGCCGTTTCAGCCCCGGCGCCAGCGCCGAACAATGGTGCGAACGCCACCTGCTGGCGCGCATTCACCGCTACACGGTCAAGCGCCTGCGCCGGGAAATCGAGCCGGTGGCGTTGCAGGATTTCATGCGTTTTCTGTTCGACTGGCAGCACCTGTCGAACGGTACCCGCGGCCAGGGCAGCGCGGTGTTGCCGCAGATCGTCGCGCAGTTGGAAGGGTACGCCGCAGCCACTTCGGCCTGGGACAGCGATTTGCTCAGCGCACGAATCAAGGATTACGCGCCCCACTGGCTGGACGATTTGTGCCGCAGCGGCAAAGTGGTGTGGACGCGCCTGAGCAACAAGGCCGGCGCGACGGCCCTGCGCAGCACGCCAGTGGTGCTGTTGCCCCGCAGCCAGGTGCCATTGTGGAGTGGACTGACCGAAGCGCCGGACAGCACCGAGCTGTCGCCCAAGGCACAGAAAGTCCATCAGGCGCTGCGGGAAAACGGCGCGCTGTTTTTCGATGAATTGATCCACGAAGCCCATCTGCTGCGCAGCGAACTGGAAACCGCGTTGCAGGAACTGGTGGGCGCGGGGCTGGCGAACGCCGACAGTTTTGCCGGCCTGCGCGCCCTGACCACGCCGGCGAGCAAACGTCAGGCCCGCAGCAGTCGGCGCGGGCGTGGCGCGTTTGTCGGCGGGATGGACGATGCCGGGCGTTGGGCCCTGGTACGGCGGGCACCGGTGGCGGACGGCACACGTCCGGGGGCTCACTCGGCCGAGACGCTGGAGCATGTGGCGATGACCTTGCTGCGCCGCTACGGGGTGGTGTTCTGGCGCCTGCTGGAGCGCGAGGCGGACTGGCTGCCCAGTTGGCGCGAATTGCTGCGTACGTTCCACCGGCTGGAGGCCCGGGGCGAGATTCGTGGCGGGCGGTTTGTGAGTGGTTTGGCGGGGGAACAGTTTGCGTTGCCGGAAGCGATTCCGCTGCTGCGGGAAGTTCGGCGGCGGCCTCACGATGGAAGCTTGATTGCCGTGTGTGGGGCGGATCCGCTGAACCTGGTCGGTACGCTGCTGCCGGGTAGCAAGGTGCCGGCGTTGAGCGGTAATCGGCTGGTGTACCGGGATGGTTTGCCGGCGGCGGTGGAGATTGCCGGCAAGCAGCAGGTGTTGCTGGAGTTGGATCAGCAGGAGGCCGGGTTGGTGCGGGAAAAACTGATCAGACACTGACTTGTGCAGCGCCCGTAATGACGCCTTCGCGAGCAAGCCCGCTCCCACTTTCAATCCGGTTCCACTCTTGGACTGCGGTCGAATGTGGGAGCGGGCTTGCTCGCGAAGAGGCCGGCGGCCTCAACACAAAACTATTGGGTTCTTGGCTGCTCAGTGAGCACCACCGACGAAGGCACTTCTTCCTCCGGCTCATCCACCTGCTGCCCGACCCGCTGCGGCAGCATCACCTGCTGTGGATAAGTTTGCGCAAAATGAACAAAGGCACAGTTATCCACAAGCTTTTTCAAGCGCTGGTTAAACGCGCGGCTCACCGCATATTGCCCGCCCGACACCGTGCGGAACTGCGCCGTCAGCACCACGCCGTTGAGGTCCATCTTGTCGACGCCAAATACCTCCAGCGGCCCTTGCAGGTTGTACTTGAGGAACACGTCGTCGCGAATCGACTGCCCCGCCTCGCGAATCAGTTCCACGGCCTTGTCGACATCGGTGTCGTAGGTGAACTGCACCGAGAAAAACGCATAGGCGAACTGCCGCGACTGGTTGGTGACGGCCTTGATCTGCCCGAACGGCACCGAATGCACAAAGCCCTTGCCGTCCCGCAGGCGCAGGGTGCGGATGGTCAGCCCCTCGACGGTACCGGCGTGGCCGGAGTCGAGCACCACCCAATCGCCAATCGACAGGGTGTCTTCGATGATGATGAACAGCCCGGTGATTACATCCTGCACCAGTTGCTGGGAGCCAAAACCAATGGCCAGGCCCACCACCCCGGCACCCGCCAGCAGCGGTGCGACGTTGATCCCCAGGTTGGCCATGGTGGTGATCGCGCAGATCACCACCAGGATGATTTTCACTGCGTTGCGCAGCAGCGGCAGGATGGTCTTCACCCGCGTGCTGGGCTGGCGGCTGGAGCGTTTGTTGACCGGGGGTTTCAATGCTTCCTGAATCGCCGTGTCGAGCACCACCCAGAACAGCCAGGTCACCAGCAGGATCAAACCGATGCTGCTCAGGGAATCACTGATGGCCCGGCCCACGGAGTTGCGCTGGGCAAACTCAAACAGCGAAACGCCCCAGATACGCCCGAGTATTTCGATAAAGGCGATGGCCATCACGATGCGCAACAGCGCGTGCAGCAGGCTGAGGAAACGTTCCTTGTAGGCACTGCTGCGCTGCACCGCCACCGTGCTGCGGGACTGGAACAGGTGCTGCAACACCGTGCTGAGAAACACCGTGCCGATCAGCAGGATCGTGGTGAACAGCGCACAGCGCAGGGCTTTCTGGCTGTCGTCGCCGGCGCCGATCAGGTTGATCGCCGACACCAGCACCATCAGCAGGATCGGCCAATACCACAGGCCGGAAAACACCCGCAGGGATTGCTGCACCGCCGGGTGTTTCAGGCGCTGGGCCAGGGGCCGGTTGCGGATCAAATGCGCCACCGGACGGCGCAGGCGAATCACCAGCATGCCGAAGATCACCGAGGCAAACAGCCCGGTGAAGATCGCGACGCTGGCGGTGATATTGCCCCCCAGTTGGCGGGCGATCTGTGGGCTGGTCAGCGCATCGCTGAGGGCGGCAAGGAAGCCGATCAGGAACAGCGGCTTGGGGCAGTAGTCCCGAATAATCTGCACCGCCGGGCGCTTGTGGCCGACGTTGAACATGACGATCACGCACAACAGGATCGAGGTGGAGAAAATGCCGCTGCTGGTGGCGTAGGCAAAACACAGCGCCAGCGCACGGCCCACCGAGGTGGGCAGGAAGTGGCTGACGTAGAGCGTCAATGGCAGGCAGATAAGCGCCGGTATCGTGTAGGGAATCAGGTAACCCAGCAACGCCTGGAGGCGCTGGCGAGGTGCGATATGCCGCTGCAGGCTCAGGCGCTTGACGATAAAGCGCCCCAGCAGGGTCAGCGCGGCGAACGCGCCGACCCACACCCCGGACAACAACAGGAAATCCCCGGCTACGCTCCACGAGGAACGTTCGGACGGCTGGTTGACCAGCTTGTCCACCTCATCCGCCGCCCGGTCGGCCCGCAGCCGCCAGGCGTCGACCAGGTTCTGGTTGAGGTCGAGTTTGTCCTGCACATCATCGATGCTGGAGCTGATGGCGCCGAGCAGGCCGCCTTCTACCAAAAGTTCCGGCTGGGCCGGGGCGGCAGGCGCTGGAGCCGCGGGGGCGGTGGCCGCTTGCAGCGCGCCGCTGCCGCAGAACAGCAGCGTGCCGAGCAGTAGCACAGTCTTTAAATTCAACAAAACACCGGGCTCCTTCAGAAGGGTCTGTAAGGAACTGACGGGTTTGACGCCTGATCGTTCCCCACGCGCGTCGATCCGTGCGCCCCAGGCAAATATCAAATGCCAATACCTGTCTTTTTCCGCACAAGCCGAACCCCGAGACTGCGCTCCTGATTGAAACACACCGGAGTTGCAGCCATGCCCATTGCCTTGCTCGCGCTGACCCTCAGCGCTTTTGCCATCGGGACGACCGAGTTCGTCATCGTTGGCCTGTTACCCACCATCGGCGCCGACCTGGGTGTCGACTTGCCGTCCGCCGGCCTGCTGGTCAGCCTCTACGCCCTGGGCGTGGCCATCGGCGCGCCGGTACTCACCGCCCTCACCGGCAAAGTGCCACGCAAACTGCTGTTGTTGTCGCTGATGGTGCTGTTCACCCTCGGCAACCTGCTGGCCTGGCAAGCGCCGAGTTATGAGTCCCTGGTACTGGCACGGATCGTCACCGGCCTGGCCCACGGGGTGTTCTTCTCGATTGGCTCCACCATCGCCACAAGCCTGGTGCCCAAGGAAAAAGCCGCCAGCGCGATTGCCATCATGTTTACCGGCCTGACCGTCGCATTGGTGACCGGTGTGCCACTGGGGACGTTTATCGGCCAGCACTTCGGCTGGCGCGAAACCTTCCTCGCCGTCTCGGCCCTGGGCTTGATCGCGTTTATCGGCAGCCTGCTCTACGTACCGAAAAACATCGCCCACAGCAAACCCGCGTCGCTGTTGCAGCAACTGCAAGTGTTGAAACAACCACGGCTGCTGCTGGTGTACGCCATGACGGCGGTGGGTTACGGCGGCTCGTTCATCGCGTTCACCTACCTGGCGCCGATCCTTCAGGACATCTCCGGCTTCAGCGCCGGCACCGTCAGCCTGGTGTTGCTGGTGTATGGCATCTCGGTGGCCATCGGTAATATCTGGGGCGGCAAACTGGCCGACAAACGCGGCCCGATCAGCGCGCTGAAAATCATCTTTGCCCTGCTCGCTGCCGTGTTGTTTGTACTGACCTTTACCGCAGGCAACCCATGGCTGGCCCTGGCCACTGTGCTGGTGTGGGGCGCGGTCGCTTTCGGCAATGTGCCGGGCTTGCAGGTGTATGTGGTGCGCCAGGCGGAACATCACACGCCGAATGCGGTGGACGTGGCCTCGGGCCTGAACATCGCGGCGTTCAACCTGGGGATTGCCGGTGGCGCGTGGGCCGGCGGCATGATCGTCGCCCACATGGGCTTGATCCACACGGCGTGGATTGGCGGCTCGGTGGTGTTGGTGGCCTTGGCGCTGACGGCCTGGAGCGGGCGCCTTGACCGGCTGGGGCCGGTGTATGCCGAGAGCTCGACCCGGGTGGTTGGCGGGCACTGATCCCGCAGCGATAAAGAACCCAATGTGGGAGCGGGCTTGCTCGCGAAAGCGGTAAGTCAGTCAACAGAGATATCGACTGACCCACCGTCTTCGCGAGCAAGCCCGCTCCCACATTTTGAGAGGTGCCGTCTGTAGGACCATCGAAACTTTCTCCCGATCCTCACAGTCATCCAAAAACGGAGGTCACCACACAGTTAACCCACGGGAGTCATCATGGCCGCGATTCATATCGGCATTTCCGGCTGGCGCTACACGCCCTGGCGGGGGGATTTCTACCCCGAGGGCCTGACCCAGAAGCGCGAGCTGCAGTTTGCCTCACGGGCGGTCAACAGCATCGAGATCAACGGCTCGTTCTACGCGCTGCAAACACCCAAACGCTATGCCGAATGGTATGGCGACACGCCTGAAGGGTTTGTGTTCAGCGTCAAGGCGCCGCGCTATATCACGCATATCCTGCGGCTGCGGGAGGTGCACAAGCCGATGGCGAATTTCTTCGCCTCCGGGGTGCTGGAACTCAAGGAAAAGCTCGGGCCGATCCTCTGGCAGTTCCCGCCCAGTTTCAAATTCGACCCGCCGTTGTTTGAAGCCTTTCTCGCCGAATTACCCACCACTACCCAGCAGGCCGCCGCCCTCGCCCGCGAGCATGAGCCGCGCCTGAACGGCAAGGCGAGCCTGCAAGCCCACGGTAAAAAGCCGCTGCGCCATGCGGTGGAGATTCGCCACAAGAGTTTCGCCGTGCCGGAGTTTGTCGAGATGCTCGACAAGCACGGCGTGGCCCTGGTGGTGGCGGACACAGCCGGCAAGTGGCCTTACCTGGAAGACGTCACGGCCAACTTTGTGTACCTGCGTCTGCATGGGGACAAAGCGCTGTATGCCAGCGGCTATACGCCCGAAGCGCTCAAGCGCTGGGGCGATCGCATCGAACGCTGGAGCCACGGCAAACAACCCGCCGATGCACAGTTGATCGACCCGAAGCACAAACCCCGCGCCCGCAAGCAGCGCGAGGTGTTTTGCTACTTCGATAACGACATCAAGGTGCGCGCGCCCTTCGACGCGCGCCAATTACTGCAGCGTTTCGGCCTGGACCAGGCACTGGCCACCGAACCCGGCAAGTTGCCGGACACGGGAGTGTTGCCATGACCCATCCGGAACTGATGCCAACCACGCCCACCGAAACCATCACCCGCTTCAGGGTGCTGACGGTCAATACCCACAAGGGCTTCACCGCGCTCAACCGGCGCTTCATATTGCCCGAGTTGCGCGAGGCGATTCGCAGTGTGGCCGCCGACGTGGTGTTCCTTCAGGAAATCCACGGCACCCATGAACGCCACCCCAAGCGCTACAGTAACTGGCCGAGCATGCCGCAATACGAGTTCCTCGCCGACAGTATCTGGCCGCAATACGCCTACGGTCGCAACGCGGTGTATCCCCATGGCGACCACGGTAATGCGTTGCTGTCGAAATTCCAGATCATCCGCTACGACAATCTCGACATCTCCCAGAGCGGCCACGAAAGCCGCGGGCTGCTGCATTGCGTGCTGCGCTTGCCGGGCAACGTGCAGGACGTGCATGCCATCTGCGTGCACCTGGGACTGCGGGAAGTCCATCGCCAGCAGCAACTGCGCCTGATCGCGCAGCGGGTCGCCGAGATTCCCGCCGACGCGCCGGTGATTGTCGCCGGTGATTTCAATGACTGGCGCCAGCGCGCCGATCTCGCCCACTGCGGGCTGCGGGAAGTGTTTATCGAAACCCACGGCAAGCCGGCCCGCACCTTCCCGGCGCGCCTGCCGCTGCTGCCGCTGGACCGCATATACGTGAGCAACCTCAAGGTGCATCAGCCCCAAGTCCTGACCAGCCGCCCGTGGTCACACTTGTCGGACCATGCGCCGCTGTCGGTGGAGATCGAGTTATGAACAGCGCACCACTGGAAAAGGTCGCGGTGGAACACATCGCGACCGACCAACCGCCGGACGATGCCGTGGCCCGGGACCTGGATTACGGCTGGCAGAGCGGTAACCAGATCGAGTTGCTGGAGAACGGCGAGGCCTACTTTCCCAAAGTGTTCGAGGCGATGCGCCAGGCCCAGCGGGAGATCTTGCTGGAGACCTTTATCCTTTTCGAAGACAAGGTCGGCCACGAGCTCAAGGGCATTTTGATCGAGGCGGCGCAGCGTGGCGTCAAGGTCGTCGCCAGCCTCGATGGCTTTGGTTGTGGCGAGCTGACACCGGGGTTTCTCAGCGAATTGAGCCAGGCCGGCGTGACCGTGCAGATGTTCGACCCGGCGAGCAAGACATTGGGTTTTCGCACCAACTGGTTTCGCCGCCTGCACCGCAAGATTGTGGTGGTGGATGCCAGTGTGGCGTTTATCGGCGGGATCAATTTCTCGGCGGATCACCTGGGGGATTTCGGTCCCGAGGCCAAGCAGGATTATGCCGTGCAGGTGCAGGGCCCGGCAGTCGCCGACCTGCATCATTTCGCCCTCGCACAAAGTGGCCGGCGTGTGCGCAAGCGGCGCGGCTGGCGGCGCGAGCAACGCCCGTCGCCATGGGCTGCCGGCGAAGGCGATGGCCTGGTACGGCTGATCTACCGGGACAATCTGCAACACCGTACCGATATCGAAGAGGCCTACCTGCACGCCCTGCGCAAGGCCGAGCGGCGGGTGGTGATCGCCAACGCCTATTTCTTTCCCGGCTACCGCCTGCTGCGGGAAATTCGTAATGCCGCGCGGCGCGGCGTGCACGTGCAGTTGATCATGCAGGGCCAGCCGGATGTGCTCCTGGCCAAGCTGGCGGCACGCATGCTCTATGACTATTTGCTCAAGGAAGGCGTGGTGATCCACGAGTACTGCCAGCGTCCGTTGCACGGCAAGGTGGCGCTGGTGGATGAAGAGTGGAGCACGGTGGGTTCGAGCAATCTCGACCCGTTGAGCCTGTCGCTGAACCTGGAGGCGAATGTGCTGGTTCGTGATCGTGCCTTCAACCAGCAGTTGTTCGAGCGCCTGGAATATCTGAGCCAGAACCACTGCAAGACCATGCCGGAAAACCGCGCGCCTCGCGGCTGGTTCTGGCGGGTGACCGTGGGTTTCGTGGTGTTCCATGTGCTGCGGCATTTTCCGTCGTGGACCGGCTGGTTGCCGGCCCACAAGCCGAGGTTGAAACCCTTCGTTCTTGAGGAGCGTGCGGATCATGACCCAAGCTCGCATCGCTGAAGAAAGCGCTCGCCCCGGCTTCTTGAAACGCTGGAAAAAACCGCTGACGGTGGTGTTTTTCCTGGTGCTGATCGTGTTGTTCACCCTGCTCGCCCGGCGTATCGACTGGAGCGAAGTGCTCGACACCCTGGGCGACTTCAAGCTGCGCACGCTGCTCATCGCGGGTGGGCTGACTTTGTGCAGTTTCCTGGTGTATTCGTGCTTCGACCTGATCGGCCGCACCTACATCCGCCAGCCGTTGGGCTGGAAGCAGATTTTGCCGGTGGGCATCATCAGCTATGCGTTCAACCTCAACCTGAGCGCGTGGGTAGGTGGCATCGCCATGCGCTATCGGTTGTATTCCCGACTCGGGGTGAGCAGCGGGAACATCGCGAAGATCCTCGGCTTGAGCCTGGCCACCAACTGGTTCGGCTACATGGCGATCGCCGGCGCGGTATTCAGCAGCGGGCTGGTGACATTGCCGCCGGGGTGGAAGCTCAGCAGCGGTGCGTTGCAAGGCGTCGGCGTGCTGTTGGTACTGGCGAGCCTGGGTTACCTGCTGGCCTGTCGCTTGTCGAAAAAGCGCGCATGGTCGATACGCGGGATTGAAATCAGCCTGCCGTCGCTGCGCATGGCAGTGTTGCAGTTGGCGCTCGGCGCGCTGAACTGGTCGCTGATGGCAGCAGTGATTTTTACCCTGCTGCCCAAGCAGCTGGATTACCCCGTGGTGCTCGGGGTGTTGCTGATCAGCAGCATTGCCGGGGTGGTCACGCATATCCCGGCAGGGCTGGGTGTGCTGGAGGCAGTGTTCATTGCCTTGCTGCAGCATGAAGCGTCCCGCGGCAGTCTGCTCGCGGGGCTGATCGCCTACCGCGCGATCTACTTCATCCTGCCCCTGCTGGTGGCCCTGGTGATGTACCTCGCGGTCGAAGCCAAGGCCAAGGCATTGCGCGTGAAGAAAACGCCTACGACTGGATGATGCTCAAGCGCTCGCCCACCACCATCTCGGTAATCCAGTCCACCAGGATCGAGGTGTAGGCCTGCTGGGAAACCGGATCACTCAGGGAATGATCCGCACCGTCGATAATCCGGTGAGTCAGCGAATGCGTCTGCTGGCAGGCGGCGCGGTAGCTCATGATGGTGGCATGGGGCACGTGGTCGTCGGTCTCCGACTCCACGATCAACACATCACCGGTAAACGCCGCGCATGCATGCAGGGCGCGATTGGTTTCGGCGTGCACAAAGGTGCCGCGATAATCCATCAGGTCGGCTTTATCGAGGTCGCGCTTGGGCTTGAGCCATTCCTGGTCGCGGTACAGCGCCGGCACCCGCAAAGCCAGCCAGCGCACGGGGCGCAGCGAAGTGAGGATGGCGGCCAGGTAACCGCCGTAGCTGGTGCCCACCACCGCCACCGCCGAGGTGTCGATGGCCGGGTGTGACAACAGGCGGTCGTAGGCCGCGAGCAGGTCGCGCAGGTTGTCTTCGCGGGTGACGCGGGATAACGGAATGCCGTTGCCGGCATGGCCGCGCAGGTCGAATGTAAGGCATACACAACCGAGCCCGGCGATACCCTTGGCGCGTTCCAGGTCACGCTCCTGGCTCCCGCCCCAGCCGTGCACAAACAACACCCCCGGTACTTTCGATTTGGGACTGAGGAAGGTCCCGCTCATCTGTTCGTCGTCGATATCAATGGCAATGGTTTCGCTTCTAGCCGTCATAGGATTTGACCGTCACGTACTTGAGAAGAAAGTCGCTGTTTTCTGCCGGGCCCCGGTACACCTCGATCGCGTCAGCCGGCAGTGGCTGGTCGACGTAGGTTTCTACCGACGAGACATAAATCGCCCGCAGCCCGGGATTGTTGACGAAGCTTTGCAGCGCCGCGACTTCCGCGCTGCTGGCCCCGCCCATGCGCCAGGATTGCTCGAGCACGCCGCTGCGGCGTTGGCCGTCGCTGTCCAGGCCCTGGGCGATATCGTAATTGCGCCGCGAGGCGTAGAACCCGGGATAGGCCTCATCCGCCGCGTTATCGAAGGCCTGCGCTTGCTGGATGGCCAGGCGCACGTCAGCGGGCAGGTCGAGCTTGAGCAGATCCTCGTAGTAGCCCTGGACCACCAACAGGTTGGAACCACCATAGACCTCTTCGCCCTGCCCGTCCCGGGTCAGGTATTGACCGCCGCAGTAGCTGATGACGTGATCGCCGATAAAGCTCTGGCCGACACTGTGGGTGACCACGTCACTCAGGTCCTGCTCCAGCACCACGCCGTCGCTGAACAATTGCGCCGCATCAGGGCGCGCGAGGATGGCGTCGAACTCGTCGAGGCTGCGGATCACTTCCTGGCCGCGACCGGCGCAGGCATGCACAGGCTTGAGACGGATCGGCCCGGTGTACAGCAAATGGGTCGCCGCCGGCCGCGCATCTGCCAGGGCGTGCACACTCAACCCATCCAGCACCACATTGCGGATGCGCTCGGAAAAAAGCGGCGACCAGCCTTCGGGCGCAACCGCGTTTTTATTCAGCAAATCGTGGCTGATGGCCTTGGTGCAGATGAAATCGTGATCGACGTAGCCGCCCCACAAATCCTCAGGGCCTTTGACGCCGAATTGCCGCGCCTGGGCCGCGCCGACCAGCGTCTGAGTGGGCAATAGATAGAGGTCGCGCCCACTGTGCAGCTCAGGGTTATAGCTGCCGCCATATTTGAGCCCGAGGACGTGCGCCAGCCAACGTGCCAAGGCGCGGTTGGTCTCCACTTCGTGCAATGGCGCTTGCGGACGGATTGAATGCGCCACCACGATTTTTTTGCGATTTGTCGGGGTCATGCGTCCCCCTTGGCTCTGCTGCCATGTGTGTAAGGAAACGGTAGCAGGGATCAAGCCAAGGCGGCGTTTGTTTAAACGCGCGGGGAATCAATCAGTTGCGGGAAAAGCGATAGCACTTGGCCTGTTTTATTCTGCACGAAGTGCTCGAGATGTCGCGGCGTTCTGCACGATTCAGGCGTGCGCCTTGGTGGGCGTCACGCCGAAACGGCTGCGGTAATCACTTGGCGCCAGCCCGGTGATTTTCTTGAATGTGGCGCGGAAAGCACCAGGGTCCTGATAACCCACGGTCCAGGCGATGTGATCAATGGTGCCGTTGGTGAACTCGAGCATCTGGCGCGCCTTGCCGACACGCAGGTGCTGGCAATATTCGGTGGGTTTCAAACCGGTGGCGGCGCGGAACCGTCGCAGGAAGGTGCGTTCCTCAAGTCCCGCCTCCTGCGCCATGGCAGCCAACGAAACATCCACCGCACCGCTGGCCTGCAGCCAATGTTGCACCTTGAGAATCGCAGCGTCGCCATGGGCAAGGATCGGCGCAAAGTTACTGCCGCACTCACTGGCGCTGTCACTGTGTTCGATCACCAGGAAACGCGCGGTGCTGGCAGCGATGCTCGGGCCGAGCAAACGGTCCACCAGGCGCAGGCCCAATTCGGACCAGGCCATGAGGCCGGCGGTGGTGATCAAGTCGCCGTCGTCGACGATGGGTTTGTCGGCTTCCAGGCGAATCGCCGGATAACGGGCGGCGAAGGTTTTCGCCGACGTCCAGTGCGTGGTGGCGCTGCGACCGTCCAACAGGCCGCTTTCCGCCATCAGGATCGAACCTACGCACACGCCGCCCAGAATGGTCCCGGACCGATGTTGCTGGCGCAGCCAATCCAGCAATTCGGCGGACGCCTGGCCCTCGGAAAAGCCGGCAATGGAGGGTGGAATCAGCAAGGCCGTCAACCTCCCCCCGCTACCGGGCTCGCTATCGAATACACGGGTCGGCGCACCGCCTGTTTCAGCCTGCCAATGGCTGATGCGCAGGGACGGCAGTTGCTCGGACTGATGCTCGGTCGCAATCCGGTTGGCGACCGCGAACAGGTCGGTCAAGCCATGCACGGCAGCCATTTGCGCACCACTGTAGATCAGCACGCCGAGCTCGACGATCGCCATTGTCAGTTTTCCCTCTGTTATTGTCGGTGCGGCCAATCCCCAGGCGTCACGCCAGCCAGGATACTGGACGCATCAACCCTCACAAGGAAACCAACATGGCCAAGCAAGCGCTCATCCTAATCGATATCCAGAACGACTACTTCCCCCAGGGCAAGTGGCCGCTAGACGGAGTGGACGCGGCGGCAGACAAGGCGCAGCAAGTGCTACAGGCGTTTCGCCAGGCAGGCGATGCGGTGATTCACGTACGCCACGAATTCACCTCCGACGATGCCCCCTTCTTCACCCCGGGTTCGGAAGGTGCACACCTGCACCCCAAGGTGCTGAACCAGGCCGACGAGCCGGTGGTGCTCAAGCATTTCGTCAATGCGTTCCGCGAAACCAACCTGCGGGCCCTGCTGGAACAACGCAGCATCACCGAGCTGGTGGTGGTGGGCAGCATGAGCCATATGTGCATCGACGGCGTGGTGCGCGCCGCGTCGGACCTGGGCTACACCGTGACGGTGATCCACGATGCCTGCGCCACGCGGGACCTGGAATTCAATGGCAGCGTCGTGCCGGCAGCCCAGGTGCATGCGGCGTTTATGTCGTCGCTGGGGTTTGCTTATGCGAGCGTGGTATCGGCGGAACAGTTCTTGTCCGCCGATTGACCTTCTCCGCGCTTACCGGGTAGCGATGATGAACAGGCGCGGAAACGGCAGCAACACAGTGCCATCGGCCAGCGCTGGATAAGCCTTGGTGATCCGCGCCAGGTACTCGTCGAGGAAGGCGTTCCTTTCTGACTCGGTCAGGGGCGCCAGGAACGGACGCAATGCCGACCCCTTGAACCACTCCACCACCGCGGCAGAACCTGCCAGCGGATGGTGGTAAGTGGTGCGCCACACATCCACGGTGGAACAGTGTTGGCTCAGCAACTCAAAGTAGTAGCTCGCGGTATGGCGTTCATTGTGTTTGACGCTGCCGATCTTTGCGGCCCACGGGCCGTCCGCCGCGACTTCCCGCGCCAGCTTGTGGGCCGGCTCGTCAAGATTGTCGGGCGTCTGCGCCGCCAGGGTGCCGCCGGGAGTCAGTTGATTGACTAAATGCGGATACAGCGTGGCGTGATCAGGCAGCCATTGCAGCGATGCATTGGCGAGGATGACGTCGAATTTCTGCACTGGGTTCCAGGCGCCGATATCAGCCAATTCGAAGTTCAACGCGGGCAGGCGCTTGCGGGCGTCGACCAGCATGTCATCAGAGCTGTCCATGCCGGTGACCAATGCCTGCGGAAAGCGATCAGCCAGGACTTCAGTCGAATTGCCCGGGCCGCAACCCAGGTCGACGGCGGTGCGCACGTCACCCTCAGGGATGGCCGCTACCAGATCCCGGACGGGACGAGTGCGCTGTTGTTCGAACATCGAGTATTGCTTGGCTGACCAGGTCATTGCGGCATTCCTTCTTCTGTGAGGAGTGACGACAGCCTAAATCTTGTGATCCATGAGAACAAATGCCACGATTGATCATCTCCCATACCTGAAAAGTATCCCTATGCTGGAACTCAGGCAGCTCAGGGCCTTCGTCGCGATTGCCGAAGAAGGCTATATCACTCGCGCGGCAGAACGTCTGGGCATGCAGCAACCGCCGCTGACCCGCCTGCTGCAAAGTCTTGAAGCCGAGTTGGGTGTGGTGCTGATGGAGCGCCTGCCACGAGGCGTGCGCCCGACCACTGCGGGGCTGGCCTTGCTGGAAGAGGCGCGGCATATCTTGGCCAGCGTCGATGGTGTGGCCGACATTGTGCGCCGCGCCGCCCGAGGTGAACGCGGACGCCTGGCGATTGGTTTCACCAGCTCTGCCGCCCTGCATCCGTTTGTGCCCAGCGTACTGCGCCTGTTTCGGGAAACCTTTGTCGGCGTTTCAGTGGTACTGGAAGAAGCCGGTACCGGTGAACTGCTGGACGCGTTGCTGCACGAAAAGCTCGACGCGGCGTTCATTCGCTCGCCGCTGAGCGGGACGCAGGCGTTGCAGGACCAGCCAATTCTGGTGGAGCCAATGTTGCTGGCGCTGCCTACCGACCACCCACTGGCTATCAACCCGTCGACGCCGCTGCCATTGGCGGCATTGGCCACCGAGGCGTTTGTGCTGTATCGGCGCCGGGTAGGGCTTGGGTTGTATGACGCGATTCTGGTGGCGTGTCGCGAAGCGGGTTTCAGCCCGCAAGTTGTGCAAGAGGCGCCGCGCATGACGGCGACGTTGAGCCTGGTGGCTGCGGGGCTTGGGGTTTCGATTGTGCCTGCCTCAATGCAACGGTTGCGGGGCGACGGGATTGTTTATCGGGAGCTTTCGGAGTGCCGGAGCCTGGTGGCGCCGTTGCACCTGGCTACCCGGGTAGGTGATACGTCGTCGGTATTGGAGAGGTTTCGGGAGTTGGTGGTGAGCGCCGCTTCTACTGACGTTTAGCGGATTGCCGTGTCCGCAATGAAAAACCCCCGGGGCCAAGGCCACCGGGGGTTTTCTGGTGTTACGCGACAGTTCTGGGTCTCAAGCGACCTTAGAAAGGTTATGAACACCAGAAAGGCGACCCAACTGTGCGAGTGAGTGAGTGAACCCTCTTAGATAGAAGGAAGAATCTGATAAAACCGTAATTTTTCTGATTTTATTATGTAGCGTATTCTGTAAGTTTTCGGCCATTTCTACACCAAAACCCGTGCAAAACCTAACAAAATGGTTTTGGCCCAACTACGGCAAACACCGACACACCGTTCGTCGGGAAAATATCTTTACTGGATGTTGACTACGAAAAGTCCACTTCTAGCGGCGCAGTAACCGTCCTTGACCACAAAGCATTCAATGGTATGAGATCCTGCGTAGGAAGCATCTTCTCTCCTTATCAGCGTCCCCGTTGTCACCGTGGCTTGCTCGAATCCCCCCCGAAGTTTTTTTGCCTTTGCTGCCGCCTCACCTGTGTTCACTATCTGCCAATAGATTTTGAATGGTCTGGGCACGTCTGTGTTCGCTACAAAGCTCAACGAAGATCCTCTAGGCAAAGGCACACCATCGTTATGAAACACGGTTTCTCTAAAGCCATTTCTGGCCATAGCTCCTTCGACCTGAACATAACCTACCGGAACGGTTGGCCAAGCAACCGGTTTGCGATGCGGCGCATCTACCAACTTCTGAAACGCGCTTTTCGCGCGCTTGATGACGGAAGCCTCGCTCAGCAATTTCTGCCCAGGATTGCTAGCCGCTTTTTCAACCAACTCACGCCCCATCCTTGGAGCCAAAGCGTCAATAATAGTGTTCAGATCTCCCTGTTCCGCAGCGCGGACAAAGTCAGTACGGGCCGTATCTAGCCAATCATAGAAAGCGTCTTTCCTTGCCGGCTCTTGCTCCCAAGAGTCGGCGAAGTTCTCACGCGGGTTGGATGGGTTTTCTATGCTACCAGTCAGTTCTCCGACTTGGCAGCGGTCGTTTACGACTTCAGCCCAAGCCGCGCTGGCGAACATGCCCGAGCCTTCCTGGGTCGTTGGAACGGCAAGCTGGTCTGCGATGACTTTGCAGGCTACAAGGCAGGCTTTGAACTGGGCGTTACGGAGATCGGCTGCATGGCCCATGCCCGCCGAAAGTTCTTCGACTTGCATGCGACCAACAAGAGCCAGATCGCCGAAAAAGCGCTGCACTACATCGCGGCCTTGTACGAAGTTGAACGAGAAGTCCGCGAGCTGGAACCGGGTGATCGACAGCGAATACGGCAGGAAAAAGCAGCGCCGATCATCGACGCACTTCATACCTGGATGATCGCCCAAAGACAGCTTGTGCCTGAGGGATCGGCCATCGCGAAAGCGTTGGATTACAGCCTCAAACGCTGGATAGCGCTGACGCGCTATCTCGATGACGGTGCTGTGCCCATCGATAATAACTGGTGCGAGAATCAGATCCGGCCGTGGGCTCTTGGGCGCTCAAACTGGCTGTTCGCTGGCTCGTTACGCAGCGGTAAACGTGCGGCGGCGATCATGAGTTTGATCCAGTCGGCGCGGCTCAACGGACATGATCCGTACGCCTACTTGAAGGATGTTCTTACACGCCTGCCGACGCAGCGGGCGAGTGAGATTACCGAGCTGTTGCCGCACAGGTGGGTGCCCGTTTAATCACGCAAGGTATGTTGGACGGACGCTAACAACGCTCCGACGACTTTTGAACCTAGACTCTTACCGGAGAATATCGAGAGGTGGGATAGCTAATGCCGAGAAAACTGTCGGTCATTTACATTCCACACCGCCCAACGAACTTGCGTCCTTGTAGAGCGCCTCGCAAGCCAGCGACCAAGCCGGATCTTTGTCGTATAGCGCTGAACGCAGGTATGCCCAGGTCATGCGCTGAACGACAGCTAAGCGATCAGGGTTTTCATCGTCAGTTTCCGCGCAGTCGTAGCCTGCAATGCCGCCAAGCCCATGTTTAGCCCCGAACAAGGTCAGGAGGTATTTGCTCCCTGGGCTGTGATGGTAAGCGTCGGCATGCCAACCAGCCCCTCGTATCGTGAGATGCGCAGAGCTATCGTTATCGCCGGCTACCACAAGCGTAGGTGTCGTCATATACGAATAATCAGGATTGAGGGCCGAGTAATTTTCGGCTGCCCATGAGCTTAGTGAGTCACCGCCATTACCCGGAGCCGCCAGCAGCACACCGGCCTTGATGCGCCGCTCGATCAGGTTGACGTCCCTCGCAGTCGGGTCTCGTGGGTCGGTCAGGCGTGCACCCAACAACATGCCAACGGTCTGTCCACCGAGCGAATGGCCTACTGCCGCGATTCGGCTATGATCGAGTCGACCTGCGAGAAATGTCACTTGGGCTTCGATTTCGTCGAGTAGGTCGAGTATGAGTGCTATATCTTCGACCCTTGATCGCCAAAATAACGGCCCGCCAGGCGCACCGGCGTTGAGCCCGGCAACTTTGGAATTTAGGTGCGTCGGCTGAATGACTACAAAGCCGTGTTCTGCGTAGAAATTGACCAGGGGCGCGTAGCCATCTTTTGAAGGGATGTAGAGCGAGGGGCCATGCCCGTGGGAAAAAATAATGATCGGCAGGGCGGTGCCGACGGCGGGTGCCGTGACACGCAATTGCAGGGGTAGCCCTCGATTTGGTGCGGTCAAGGTCGCGCAGCTGAAGGACATTGCTGGCGTCGCGTCAGCCTTCGGAATGAAGCGGGCAATGCTTATAAGATTGTTCATACGCCATTTGCCAACGCTACGGCGTCTGCGCCTGCGAAAATGCGCATCGGTGACGTGGAATCGGTTACAGCGCGCCATACGGCTTCGACTACGTCCTTAATTTCGGTCTCGACGGTGGATTGCGACCATTCGGCGAAGATCCCCTGCGCCAGTTCGTCATACGCCTCTGGAATGCTGCCTTGCATACGGGCCAGTGCATTTTTACCGAAGTACGTCTTCGGAGCACGCCCCGGTAGCACCAAACTCAGCCGAACGTTGAACGGTTCAAGTTCCAGCGCCAGAGACTCGGTGAACGCATTTACTGCTGCCTTACTCGCAGTGTAAACACTGAGCAGCGGTAATGGCTGAATCGTTACGCTGGAACTGATGTTCACGATAACCCCTGCTTCTCGCTGCCGAAACTGCGGCAGTATCGCCTGAACCATCGCCATTGTGCCGAAGGTATTGGTTTCAAAAATGTCGCGGATCGATTGCATCGAAACGCCTTCGAGCGCTCCCAGCGCGCCAATCCCGGCATTATTGACCAGTGCATCAATGGGGCCAGCAGCTTCTAGGATTTGTTTGATATTTTGGGGGTCAGTTACATCCAACTTCACCACCCGTAGATGCTCATTGGGGACAAAAATTGCTTCGTCCGGAGTGCGCATGGTCGCGATGACCTTCCAATCGTGCGCGAGAAAATACTGGGCGGTGGCCAGTCCAAATCCAGAAGAGCAGCCGGTAATCAATACTGTTTTCATGCGTAGGTTCTTCTGAGGCTCGATGGACTTCAACGATAGCCCTTCGACCCTGGACTTAGTATCATCGTAGATCCGAAAATCTTTCGTTGGAGTCCGAGATGTTAGATCCGCTTGCCGAGGTTGTTGCCTTGTTGCAGCCCACTGCTTCGTCATCCAAGGTCGTCAGCGGCGCGGGGGCATGGCGTATTCGGCGCTTGGATGTAGGAGAGCCCTTCTACTGCGCGATTCTCGAGGGTGGTTGCCGGCTAGCAGTGGCAGGCCAGGCGCCACAGAACTTGCAAATGTACGACTTCCTCCTAATACCATCGGCCCATGATTTTACAATTTCGAGTCTTCAGCCAATGGCGACTGAAGCTGCAGATACCCAACCGGTAGAAATACGCCCACGAGAAATTCGCATAGGCACGCAAGGTATCCCAGCCGATGTGCAACTGCTTGTGGGGCATTGCACGTTTGGCTCGCCTGACCGGGCATTGCTAGTTTCGCTGCTGCCGCAACTGTTACTCGTTCGCGGTGAGCGGCGCCTGACCACGCTGGTCGAGCTGGTGACCCAGGAGGCTCGGGGACAGCGTCCTGCGCGGGAAGTGATTTTGGCGCATCTGTTGGAGGTGCTATTCATCGAAGCCTTGCGCTCAACCTCGAACACTGCGGCATCGCCGGGCCTTCTGCGCGGGCTCGGCGATGAACGGCTGGCCGCCGCTATTCGCAGGATGCACGAAGATCCAGGACAACCATGGACGGTAATGCAACTCGCTAAAGAAGCCGCGCTCTCGCGCTCGACTTTTTTTGAGCGTTTTAAGCAAGCGCTGGGTATGGCGCCGATGGCGTATCTATTCACGTGGCGAATGGCACTGGCAAAAAACCTGCTGCATGGTCGGGACGCCACTATTGCTGGGGTTGCACACCAAGTAGGTTACAGCTCCGGGAGTGCCTTCAGCGTTGCGTTTACCCGCTATACGGGGTCTACACCTGGATGTTACTCACGCAAAGAATCGATGTACTAATGGGTTCATTTCAAACAAACGTCAGCGCCCCGCGCTCACGCCTCCCGCCAGAGTATTCTCCAAGTTATGTGTCAGTAGCTGTGTGTAGTCAGGATAGAACGCAATGGCGGGCGGGCTAAGGCCATCGTGAGCCTGATTTAATTCGCACGGTTCAACAGGACTGATCCTATACCTAGTTGAAGAGCGTTCTGGATCTACTGTCGCGCAGCGCGCAAGCGGAATTCAATCGAGCTGCTGACTCACCTGTGGCGCCCACTTAAATCTAAGTGCACACCTTGTCTTGGCTTTGCGGGGGCTGTGTAGATGACTTGGCCGGACGCATACGTCATGCTGTCTCCAGGTGCAAGCTGGCGAACAGCTTTAAAGCCATATTCGCACGAGCTGCAATGCTTGCAAGCTGACTATTTTGACGAAGTCTAGCTTAAGAAGGTTTCCAGCGATCTACCTCGCAGCTCGGCCCTGTAGCGGTGGGTATGGAGATCAACTCAATCAACGAGCCCCATGGCGCTCGGACGTAGTGCATAGAGTTGCCTGTCCCTTTTTCGATACCAAAAAGTGCGTTTGGCCCGCGAAGCTGAGTACCTCCAGCAGCCAAGACACGATTGAGCACTGAGCCCAGTTCATCACAATAGACGGCGAAGTGCTGGAGCCCCAAAGAGCCTATTCCGTCAACGCCCTGCGCCGCGCCTTCGATCTCGAACAGCTCGATGTTGGCACCGTTCCCAAGACGAATCATGCGGGTTGCCACAATTAATTGCTCTTCTTTCAGGGCAACCGTAGCGGCAAGCTCTTCAGGGGATCGGCGCGGATGGCTATCGACCACCGTGTCGTAGACGATAGCTGCATCGAAGGCCTCGTGAAAGAACCGGGTTGCTGCCTCGATATCTGGAACCGTGATTCCTATATGATCTATGCCACGTATATTGTTAGACATTACGCATTCCGCCCTATGGTCGATCCAAGAAGGAGTTGATCAAAGGGTTCAACGCAGGAGCGCACTCCTCTGGAACCCAATGGCCACAATCTGGCAACACGTGGGATTCAACATTAGTGGCGTAGCGACGGATGTTCTCAGGCTGCTTAGCACCGAACCCGCCGTTACCCCCACCGCCAACCGCGAGGACAGGCATTGTCAACTTAGTAGCCACCAGCTCCTCGTTCTGCTTAATCGATTGGGGAAGCGCACGATAATATTCAAATGCGTGGTGGAAGGTCTGGGGCTTAGAGTATGACCGCACGTAACGGTCTACCAATTCGTCAGTGAACACCGCTTGGTTGCTGGCATGATGACGAATGAAATGCGTCAGAAACAATCGCTCGTTTCCTTTGACCATTGCGTCGGCCAACTGACCCGAGGCTGCGAAGAAGCTGTGGTGCCATCCAGGTGCCTCTCCGGTCGCGACAAAGGCTGGCAGCGAATAAAGAGTGTCGTCAGGAATGGTCGCTTCGATGAACGCAGCCTTCACGATGTCCCCAGGATGGCGGGCAACCATTGGATAGCTGTTCCAGATACCAATATCGTGGGCAACAAGGTAGAAGGGCTTGTCCGCACTCATCCGCTTGGCAAGCTTGTGCAGATATTCCGAAACATCCACTCCAGTGTAAGTAGTTTTCGGCGGCGCTGACAGGCCAAGACCTGGCAGGTCGACTGCTACGACCGTATAGCGTTCTGCGAGTTGCGGCATGAGGCTATTCCACTCATACCATGTCTGGCCGAAGCCGTGGACAAGCAGCACAAGGGGGCCTTTACCGCCACGTACGAAATGCAGCTTCACACCGTCAACAGTCTCGTAGGCGCTGGTAAAACCTTCAGGTATCGGAAACTCTGTATGTTGGGCGCTGACAGCTGAAGGCGGCACAGGATTGGTCTGTGCTGCGTTGGCCTGAGTTACACCCATAGCGAGCGCAGCAACGGCTAGTGCAATTGCGTGGAGCTTCATGTTTTTCACCTTGTGGGACGATAAATGATTGGACGATCAACGATCTTGTTGAGCGCGATTACCGGGGGGAAAGGCATAGCGACGTGCTGCCAGTGCTATTACAAAAGCGAGCAGTGCAAGAATGGCGACAGCAGGCGGCAGCATTGACGTACCACCTTGCGTAAGGAGTGCCCCGCCAACAGCCCCGCCTGCCGCGATTGCCAGGTTCCACGCAGTTGTTACCATGGCTTGGGCCAAGTCGACGCCATCGCCGGCGGCATCTGCTGACGCTGTCTGCATCATGGCGCCCGCGCCGCCAAAGCCCAGGCCCCAGACGACGGCGCCCAGATAGACAGCGACGCCATGCTCTCCAGCGATAGTCAAGAGCACAGCGGTCAATGCGAACGAACCGATAGCTGAAAGCACCATAAGGCGGAGCATCCGGTCGACCCAACGCCCGACTACCCATATCCCAACAAGCGAACTTATTCCGAACGCCAGCAGGACTAGATCGACTCGCGATTGCGAGGCAGTAGAGAACGGCGCAATGTAGGTATAGAGAATGTTGTGGGCAGTCATCCAGGCCAGAATGACAAGTAGAATCGGCAGGACACCCTTGGTTCTGATGACGCCTGTGAGCGAGGGGCGGTTGTCCCCGGTTCGACCAGGAGCATCGGGAACTTTGACGATGATCCAAACGATCAACATGACAGCGAGTGCCGATAGAATAAGGAACGACCCACGCCACCCTACTAAGCTCCCAAGGAACGTACCCAACGGCACACCCAGTGAGAGCGCCAGGGGCACACCTACCATCGCGACCGCCATTGCCGGCCCAGTCTGTTCGGGACGGACTATGATGCGTGCGTATCCCGCAAGTATTCCCCACGCCAACCCTGCGGCACATCCTGCTATGAATCGTGCGATCAGTACGACACCGATTGACTCAGCCATCGCGGTCAACGTGTTGCCGACAACGAAGCAGATGATCGTTGCAAGCAGGACAGGCCTGCGGCGCAAACCTTGAGTCAGACTGGTTAGTGGGATTGCCGCCAACAACGATCCAAGTGCGTATATCGCGACAAGTTGCCCTGCAATAGCTTCAGATATCTGAAGGCCAGAGGCGATGCTAGGCAACAAACCGGCGGGCAGTGTCTCAGTGACGATGCATAGAAAGCCTGCGGCGGCTAGGCCAGCCAGTGCCGCTATGGGTAGTCCGGGGCCCTTAGCAGGAGCCTCATCGGACAGGCTTTGAGATGTGGAGGGCTGCATAATTTTCCTCGCGATTGGCGTACTGGCTGCCGTGCAGAGCGCAACCTGACAGCATGGATATTTACGTTAACAGCCACTATAGTATTCATAAATCCCAAAGTAAACGGATTATGTAATGTCCATTAACGTAAATAAGCGATCCCGTGGGCGACCGCGCCAATTTGTCCTAGCAGACGCCATCCAGGTCGGGCAGCATCTGTTCCACGAGTACGGGTATGAGAACGTCAGCGTCGCAGCGCTGACCGAAGCGATAGGGATTACTGCGCCGAGTTTCTATACGGCCTTTGGCAGCAAGGGTGCGTTTTTCAACGATGCGTTGAAGCACTACTCCGCGACTGTCGTGCCACTTGACACTTTCTTGATCCCAGACAAACCGCCGCAGACTGTACTGAGGGAGATGCTTAGGGCTGCGGCGCATGCATACGCCGCTCATCCGAACCGCCGAGGTTGTTTTATTCTGGAGCATGCGAAGGCCGGAACCACTGAGTCGGGAATAGCTGCTAAGCAAATCGCAGACGAGAATCGTGCAAAAGTGATGGCGTTTCTCGAAGCATCTGGCATCTCCGCTGCTAGCCACGTCGTAGACTATGTCTCCGTGACTATGCTTGGCCTGTCGGCTGCGGCGAAGGAGGGTTGGGAGGAAGATAGGCTGATTGCAGTTGTGGAGACCGCCGTCGTAGGCCTCAACCAACTAATAGCCAGGGCAAAGGATATAAAGTGTCGCTAGCAGGGATTCACTCCCCAGATACCGATGCGTTTTTTGGTGACACGGGCATCACTGACGCGACCGAGCAGCTCAGGAAGCGCGGCTGGCTCGTCGAGGACAATAAGGTCTTCATGGCTGGCTACTACAGATCCGCAGCAGACATGGTCGTGAAGTGGGCGTTGAGCGATTCACTACACTGCAATGTAGAAGTCGCGGAATGGTTCCCTTCCCCTGAGGCGCGAAGTCGGCTGCTCGAGCTACTGAATATTGGCAAGCCCAAGCTTTGGGAGCTGAGCAGGCTGCAAAAAGTGGAAGCTTGGCTAAGCTCGCAATAGGTGATGACGTCAGGTTGGTCAGGAAGACAGCCGTGTAATACGTGCTGAATGAGAGCAATGGATATGCGCAAGAAGTCCCAGTCATGGTTTGTCCCGCTCCTGATTCTTTTTGCCGTCCTGTGGGCAATGGGGAAGAAAGACTCGCCTCCTGCCCCGGTACAACCAAGCACCCTGAACACGCCGAGTACGCTAGCGGGGATTTCTCCGACTCCGTCCTCGGCGCCGGCCCCTGTCTCTGCGACTGAGCACTTTGTAAGTGCTGATAATCTCAATGTCCGGGATCAACCAGGCGGTAAGGTCGTCTCGAAGCTGAAGCGTGGGGAAAAGGTTCAGGTTTTCGAGACCCGGAATGAATGGGCGCGCATCAGCACTGATAGTCAGTCTTCCCAATGGCTTTCGTTGAAAAGCCTGTGCAGCGGGTCGGGCTGCTACGTCGTTTCGAAACCCAAACCAGTGACTCAGCCAGTACAGCCTGCTCGCCAGCAGATTCCTGCGTACGGCTCGGCCTGTCCTTGTTCATCGGGCAATGTGTGCATCGGGCCTCGCGGTGGTCGGTACTGCATTACATCAGGAGGTAACAAGCGCTACGGCGTTTGAGCGATTAATTGATGACATCTTGGGGGGGGGGCTGCAAATTTCGCGGGTGCTTTGAAGAAGTGAACGCCGGTAGACGAGTCCCTCTCGTGACGTTAGGTTTGGCTGCAGATGGCCAAGTGCTGGCTAGCAATCCGTTACTACCCCTGACTCTATAAGTCAGGTGGTTCACCCTCATTTTTGACTTTTTCAGCTTAGGGATAGACATGCACATCATAAGGAAAGTGATAATTCAGAATTTCAAAAAATTCAAATCTCTCACGCTCGATTTCGAGCCTGGCAAGACCGTGTTGATTGGCAACAATGAGGCGGGGAAAAGCAGCATTTTGCTCGCTCTAGACCTCGCGCTCGGTGGGAGTCGCAATCGCATTGAAGCTCTGGGCGCAGAAACACTGCTCAACAAGGATTCGGTGAATACTTTCCTTGCCGGGGAGAAAAGCCTAGAAAAACTACCTGAGCTGATCGTTGACGTTTTCCTAGAGGAAGGTGACGACGAAAGCCTCTATGGAACCAACAATGCTCACCAGCGCCAGACCGACGGCGTGCGCATGATCCTTGCGGTGATGACCGAGTATGGCGAAGCGGTGCAAGCCATCTTGGCTGATGATCAACCGAATTTCCCATTCGAATATTACGCAGTGCGGTTTGAGACGTTTGCCGGCAGGCCCTACGCAGCATTCAACCGCCCCATTAAGCACATGATGCTAGACGGTTCACGCATTGATGGCGACCACGCATCTCGTGAATACACTCGAGCCGTGTACGCTTTCAATGCACCCGTAGAAGACCGGTACAAGCTTGAGAACCTGTACCGCCAAGGCAAGCAGGCTTTTACAGGACAACATCTCGCAGCACTCAACGCTGACCTACCCGCGTATCAGTTTGACGTACGGAGTAGCATCCGGTCGAACCTGGAAACTGACCTAATCATCACGGAAGACAATATCCCGCTTGAGAACCACGGCAAAGGAAGGCAATGCTTCATCAAGACCGAATTCGCGCTGAGCAAGCACAAGCAAGGCGGGTTGGATGTAATGCTGTTGGAGGAGCCCGAAAACCACCTCAGCCATTCCTCTATGAAAGCGCTCGTCGCCAAGCTTGCCGAGAACAAGAGCACACAGCTTTTCATCGCGACCCACAGCAGTCATATCTGTTCAAGGCTTGATCTTCGGCATGCCCTTCTGATCGGCCCGAATACAGCTGCTGGCTCACTTAAAGCCCTATCACCTGACACCGCAGAATTCTTCATGAAGGCGCCGGACAACAATGTCCTGGAGTTCGCGCTTTCGAAAAAGGTGATATTGGTTGAAGGTGATGCGGAATTCATCTTGGTCGAAGAGTTCTATAAGCAATGCTCAAATGGACGCCTGCCGCACGTCGATGACGTTCACATAATCTCCATCGGCGGAACCAGCTTCAAAAGGTACATGGAGCTCGCTAACCTGCTCGGAATTCGAGTCGCAGCCATACGAGACAATGACAAGGATTATCAGAAAAACTGCGTAGAAAACTACGCCGACTTCGCTTCCGATAATGCCAAAGTCTTCGCCGACAAAGACAATGACCGTTCAACCTTCGAAATAGGGTTGCACAACGACAATGTGGAAACCTGCAAGGCCGTCTTCGGCCCAGGACGAAAAACCCTTTCTCCATTGGAATACATGCTGGCAAACAAGGCAGAAGCCGCGTTTGAGCTGCTCAAGGGAAAGCCAGGCGAGCTCACCGTTCCTGCCTACATCGCGGAGGCAATCCAATGGATAAACGAGTGATGTTCGCTGTGGCAGGGTCAGGGAAGACCACCTTGCTAGTGAAGCGTCTGAGCCTAGAAAAGCGCGCGCTGATAATCACCTACACGGAGAACAACTATCGTCATTTGCGCGATAGCATCATCAAACGGTTCGGGCATGTCCCAAAAAACATCAACCTGCTGAGTTATTTCACGTTCCTTTATAGCTTCTGCTATCGCCCTCTGCTGCAGGTGCATATGCAGACTCGGGGAATCAGCTTTCGAGCTCCGCACGCCCGTACGCTAAAGCTCAAACGAGACAATAAGGCGTATTACGCCACTACAAGTGGCAGCGTTTACCATAATCGCCTCGCAAAGCTCCTAGAGACCGTTAATGCAATTCCTGACGTGATGGCGCGAATGGAGCGCTTTTACGATGAGTTTTATGTCGACGAAGTTCAAGACCTAGCAGGTCATGATTTCAACCTGCTGATGGCATTAGCGAAAGCCAAGGTTGAAATGCTGTTTGTGGGAGACTTCTACCAGCATACGTTCGACACAAGTCGTGATGGAAATGTGAACAGCTCGCTACACGCTGACATTGGGAAATACGAAAAGCTTTTTCAAAAGGCGGGTGTGACTGTCGACAAGGAAACACTGAGCCGAAGCTGGAGGTGTGGTGTCACCGTATGTGATTTTATTCGAACACATCTGCAGATTGATATGCAGTCACAGCATACCTACGAAACCGAAATCATTCCTCTGGCCAATCAAGTGGATGCTAACGCCGTGCACGCCGATGGCAACGTGGTAAAGCTATTCTACCAGGAGCATTACAAGTACAGATGCCTGTCTAACAACTGGGGGGCTAGCAAGGGCCTTGACCACTATAACGATGTCTGCGTTGTGCTGGGCGCTACGCACTGGAAGATCTACCAAACATCCTCACTTGCCGCGCTCCCCCCACAGACAAAAAACAAACTTTATGTTGCCTTTTCACGGACTCGCGGAAAGCTATACCTGGCGCCCGAAAAACTTTTCAAACCATTTAAAACGGACTAGGTCGTAGCCATGGGTGGTGATCTCTGGCGTAAGACCTTGTCCAGAAAGTACGCTCAGTATGAAGGTGAGCCGCTGGGCATGACACCTAGGGTGATCAGTCGAAAGACTGGCCCTGCTCCATCTCCCCAATCCAGCTGTACGTGCCGTTTAGCCAAACGAAGACGCTGTTGAGCACCTCGCGCAAGTGCCGGATGTTGATGTGCGTAAGGTCTGGCAGATGGTCTTTACCACTGTTGGTCGTCGCATACCGAAATGCCATCGAGTCCGGGTCAACGTTGTCCAACTGGCGAATGAACTCGTGAACAGCGGTAGCATTCGCGTCAGAGCGCTCCAGACCCAAATCCTTGAGCAGATGCCGCAATTCCGACCACAGAGGCATCAACGGATGCTTGTCGTAGTTCTTGGGCTCTTTGCCTGTCAGAGCGCGAGCACTCTTTAGCATGAGCTTGAACTGCAGCTCCAAGGAATGGCGGTACAGAAAGAGCAACGGGTAGATGCCACTATCCAGTGGCACCTGACGATTAGCCATAGCCTCCACAAGGCCGTCAGCGGCATCTTTGTAGGCAAAGGCATAGAGGTCGGCACGAAAGTGAGACCAGTTCAGCATGGCGTTGTACTGCCAATCTTCACCCTGGATAAACAGCTGCTGGCCGGAGAAGTCTGCCGGCCACTGGATGGCCTCAAGCTCCGGGTCGAGCATCGGTGGCGATTCCTCATCCATGTCGTCTTCTCACGTTGGCCAGTCCATGGTTCAGAACTTTACGAGTCTGGGTGGACTACCGGCAACCAGTAAGTGGTTTTCTAGCGTGGACTACTGTGCGAGAAAGCGTGATCCAAAGCTGAGGTCACATTGTCCTTTTTGCTGGATACTGACATCGAAAAATGGCTCTGATCCATGCTGGGCAGGGTTTGGTGTCTAATTGAACCTCAACCGCCAACGTACCACAGCCGGTTAACTGTGCTCTTGGGCAGTTCTAATTGCCGGCAAACCTCCGCTTGAGAAAGGCCTGCCGCCTTGAGATCGCGCACCGCTTTGAGTCTTTCTGCGGCAGCGATTCTCTGGGGCGTAGTGAGCTTTTGGGGTTCGGCAGGTAGCTGCTCATCAAGAACACCGAGCTGCATGAGTTCTTTCATTGTGTCATTCAGAACTGAGCGCGCGGTCTTGCCTTCATCGGCTGCGACCACCAGTGTGAGAAAGGAGAGTGGCATTAGGCCTAGCGCTTTAGCTAAGTCGGCACTGAGATCGACGGTAGCCGATGTCGTCGATGCTTCCAAGCGGCTTATGTGTGCTTGGTCGGTCTGATGCTGGAGGTCTGCTTGCGACAACCCATGTCGAACCCTCAGCCACTGTAGCGTTGCCGCATATGCCTTCCGCAAAGACATCCAGTGCACCTCTCCACAAAAGGAGACGGTATGCCCCGTTTGATGAGTTCCACACAAATGTATATAGTCATTGCGATGGGACTACAGGTGCGCCATCTTTGCGATCTGCACGTGCGCAGAGCCCTATTTTCTTTGTGGCCAACAGGATCATCAATTTATGACTAATTCCTCTGAGCACGAGCTGCTGCGGGAAGGGGAAATCTCCTCTGCTGGCACGTCGCTGTCTCCTGCAGAAGTGGAAGTATTGGTCGCGGGGCGCTTCGGTCGTAAGCCTTTTTGCACCGTCGAGGACTGGGTCATCTTCCACGTCGACGAGTCCCCAGAGTCGCTCGCGAAAGTACGAGCTACTGGTCTGGAACCGATGTTCATGTATGCCCATTGCGTCATCCATGACGGTCATGGCCGGTTTCCGCCAGGGGGCTGGGTGCGCTCGACCCTGTGTAAATCGTTCGACGGTGTTTGCCTGTTCGAGACGCGAAACACGGTGTACGTGCTCGTGGGAAAAGGGCGCGAGATGACTGCCTCGCTGAAGACAATATTTGGCTTATGTTAATCGCAGGCGCACTTCGCGGGCCTGCTCAACAAGAGATACACGATGTTCAGGATTAGCATGCAAGACCAGGCCGGCCCGGTGGGTATGTTCGGGGATGGTCTCGCTCACTTTCACGCCATGTCGCGATCCTTGGTTACCCATTGGTATCACGTGAGCCTCAAGCGCCGGCATGAGGGGCGATTCGTAGCTTATGAAGAGATGCTGAACGATGAGCCTCGCTTGGTGGAGCTGCTGGTCTCCCAAGACGAGAGCATGGTCATTCAAGATGTCCAGGTCGTTACCCCGGCATGGATGAACAAAGGGTCAGGCTGGAAGATGGAAAAGCTGAAATCGCTCTCCATGGGGTTCAACCAGGCAGAAGTGCCAATCTGTGTTCTGCAGGTCGAGAGTGGTGATGTGTACGTCAATACCCATCAGCGCGACCTCGATGTCGATGCCTTGGTTGGGGTCAGGGAGCTATATCGGCGCAGTGCTGCAACCACCGGCGTAGCCTCAGCGTCGGAGGCTCTGTAGCTATGGACGACATCAATACCGTCGCAGTCGATTTACATGAAAAGCGCTACTCGGACTTCGACCTTCTTCGCATCGCCAAAGCAGTGAATCAAGACTACGACGGGCTGGTCACGGCCTACCTGGTGAATGTCCATATTCATGCGTGCAGTGCTGTTGGTGTGGTGTTCGGTCACATTTGCCCTGGGCCGTACCAACGATTTGCAGATGGTCGGCTGATTCGGACATCCGACATTCAGTCCGTAACGAAGGAAGGCAGGTTTTGGGTGATCAATACGGTCAACTCGAAGTACGTCATTGCGACGTTCAGGCGGGACGTCGGACGGCGTAGCTTGCGTGAGTTCATGCGCATAGCGGGAGACAGGTATCTGCCAACGCCTGATCGCCTCCAGTAGCACTGAGGTCGTTGTTTTGGGCCTGCCCCGCCTCGGGGATGGTTGTCGTTTACCAATCCCTCTGTTGCGGGACTTGGCCTCTTCGGGCTTCCATCCTTAAGTCTCCAGCCCTGCTTGGGCCTAAGCGCTCCGCTTGCCATTTCGGAAGCCAGCACAATGGTGCCTGCTCGATTCCCTAACTGTTGGCCTTTGAATCCGGTCTCCGAGGTTTTTAACGCTTCCTCGGGAGCAGATAGTTATTGGACACTTTCAGCGATATCGTATGCTCGGTTCCCTATGCTTAGCCAAGGACGTGTGGCATGCCGAAGATCAAACCACTGGATATGAAGCTAATCGACCTTCTTTTCGAGATGGAAGGGGGTTACGTGTTGGACTTCTCAGACCGCACCATGTCCCAGTTCTTCCTCGGAGAGCTGGAGATCGATATTGATGATCCGCTGTTCACTGCGGATGGCACATCCAAAGCTAGGCGCCTGCGGAGCTTCCTCACGCTTGCCGATACACCGACTTGCGTGCGAGCGCTCAAAGCACTCTGGCAATATCGTCAGGCTGCGCTGGCCAACCAACGCAAAGATGAACCTGTGGTTAACGCCGAGGGGCGCTTCCTGACTTTGATTCAAGGCTTGGAGTCCGGCTCATCTGCCGACGTCATCAAGGGCGATCCGTTCGCAGCTGTGCGTCAGGTAAATGTTGATCAGGCGGCTCAGTTGAAGAGGGCCCTGTTGGACATTCATAAGCTCGCTCCTCAAGCACGTGGCTACGCATTCGAGACGTTCCTCCAGCAGCTGTTTGAGGCATCCAACCTCCAACCTCGCGCACCATTTCGGAATACGGGGGAACAGATAGATGGAAGTTTCCAATGCCGAGGGGACATCTACCTTGTTGAGGCGAAGTGGGTAGTGAACCCTGTTGGTGCAGGGGAGCTGCACATCTTTCAAGGCAAGATCAGCCAAAAGGCAGCTTGGACACGAGGTGTTTTTATCAGTTACTACGGATTCACTGACGTTGGGCTGGAGGCATTCGGACGCGGCAAGAGCCTGATATGCATTTCGGGAAAAGATATCAACCATGCTTTAGAGAGGCACATCCCATTCGCGGATGTCATAGACCGCAAAGTGCGGGCGGCTGCTGAGACAGGTTCAGTATTCGTACCTTTGGATAAATTGTTCTAAGCCCATGCGGCAACGCGAAGGGAAATTTCATCAGGGGCTCCAATGTACCTAACCATCATGAAGCCCGAAGTGCTTCAGGACGTTGCATCGCTCGGTCGTGGCCTTTGGATTGTAGATGGCCCTGAAGGCCCAGTGCTCGTGGTCAAAGCGGGCAAAGAATTTATCCTCGCCGCACGTGAGAAGCGCGAGCTGAAGTTCTATCTTGCGCCATACGAGTCTGATGAGGCGCAAGGCCTGACGCTGTTGACGGCCTGCTTTGATGACCCGATTAGTCCGCTGACTATTAAAACACCCCTGATGGGTAGCGATCCTTTTACAGAGGGGCTGAAAAGCCTTCCTGACCATTTTAGCGTCTGTTTTTTTGATGAACACAATCGCGAGCTTCTTAGTAGTACAGCGCACGCTAGCCTTGAAGAGCTCCGAAAGCATGCAAAGGGTGTCAATCCCTTGGGGAAGGAGCACTGGCATCTCATGATGGAGCAGGCAGATGACTGGTTCAGCTTTACGACTAGGGAAGACGACAGCCGAGCAGTAACGTTGACGCTCTTGGAGGATCTATTTCCAAGCGACTTCCTGATCACCGACCTCACTCGCCAAGGCTTCCAGGGTTCCAGGGGTTTCTCAAATACTCACCTTGAGCGACCGGAGCCAGGACACCTACAGGAGCTGGATATCATCTATCTGCTCCAGCGTGCTTACTCGGCGGAGCAAATCATCCATGGGCCAGTGAAAGTCTCCGATGGGGAAGAGCTGACCGATGCTGTTGTTTTGGGGACGGAGGTCACGCTTTTACTACAGGCTAAGGACAGCCCAAACACCGCTGAGATGATGGGGACAAAGCTTGAACGAAAGCGCAAGAAGGCCCTGAGTCAGTTGAAAGGAGGCCTATCGCAGCTACGTGGCGCAGTTTCAACTATCGAGCGTGAGGGAAATCCCGCGCTGCGGCTTGTTAATGGTACTCCCCTCAAAATCGATCTTGCAGCACGTCCCCTTGTAGGAGTCGTGGTGGTAAAAGAGCTATTTAGCGACACCTATGAAGAGTACGGGGCCATGATCTTGGATTTCATGGACGATGTAGGTGTTCGTGTGTTGGCATTTGATTACAACGAGTTCGAGGTTATGACGAGGCACTGTCCCTCAGAGCAGGCACTCCTTTCGGCATTCTGGCAAATTTCCGAGTGCGCGGTTGAACAGAGGATCTATCCCAGACTTCGCTTTACTGAGCTACCCCCACGCTGATTCACCACCATGGCCAGCCCATGACGCGTAACCTCAACGAACTCCAGCACTGAACTATAGGTTTAGATGTCACTTCACTATCGAAAAGGTTAGCGATCCGCAACAGTGCCCTGCCATCACTGAGCAAAGACACCGGCGATAATCCTTGCATCGAGCAACGCGTGGTGAGGCAGCTCTTCACCCTCGCTAGTCGGAGTAAGTGTCGTTGCGTCAGTAGGGAAATTACGAACGATTCTGGGCCATCGTCCCTCCTCATATACCAGGTCGCAAAAAAGCTCCCAATCGTACTGAGGGGCATCAGTAACGATCTCGACCTCCTTTTTGAACGACGTCAGAAACCTGAGCAGCGATATCCTGGCTTCAACAATGGGCAATGCGTAGCTCCCACCCCACAGCTGCGGAAGCACGATTTCCTTTACGAAATCACTGCAGTCTTCTTCTTTCCAAGCATCGAGCAATTCCACGTAGAATTCGCGCCCATCCTCAGCCACCAGTGCGAGTGATATCAGCTTCGCAGCCGCTGAGAGCTTGGTAAACTCACAATCAAGAAAGACCCTCACCTTGTTAGAACTCCGTAATGACTAGGGCTCGCTTGGATATGGCGCAGGAGGGGCAGCTATGGGAAATGGCCCTCGAGCATCTTGGCTCAGACGGACTCCTCCAAGCGGTCATAGAAATGTGGAGCCGCGCCGCCCCTCCACCCAGACCATTGGTTGAACACCTGTCCACCAATGAGGTGAGTCAGGAAGTCTTGAGCATACTGAAAATTGCCCAGCAGCGGGTAGGTGCCATCGTGCCAGGTCGAACGCCTGATGCAGGCACAGTCACGCTGTACGCTCGTCACGCTAGCAACTTAGTTGATGGGCTCATTACACTGCTGCCAAAGGCGCAGCTTTCGCGAGCCTTGCGAGGCTCTTGTATTGAAATCGAATTGGGGATTTGACGTCTCCGCAGGCTCCCCGAACACCGGTCAGCAACAATCCTATTAGAACTTGCCCAGCGAAATGCGTCCCTTTGAGATGTTCTATGAGCTCTGATTTAACTGAAGAAGAAATGCGTCATGCCCTTTTCGGCACACCTCAGCCAGAGGAGCAAGTTTCTACGTCGCTAGTGCCGGAGCCCGTGGAAGAAGTTGTGCTCGCCAAACCGCTGGTCGCTCCAGCAGCGAAGAAGAAAGTGGCAAAAGCATTTACGCCTAGGCTGAAGGTCACGCTTCGGGTTGGAAACGAATTCGAGGGGAAGATGCATGAGTTTATCCACGAGGCCGACACGTTGAGCTCGTTGCTTGCTGAGCAGGAGGCTGTGAAGGCTGCTAGGAAAAAGTACAAGTATGTGGAAGTGGTATCGGTTAAATCGATGTAGACGCGCCAACTAATCTGGTTGGGCGAAGGGTCGACCCCTGCCTGGATCATTGATCAACCATCTTGCCTGGCCGAAGGGGCCTTCAGATCGCTCGCGTGTAACTGCTCTTGATGCCATTGGCGCTGATGCTATAGGATCAGAACAGGAGATGGCATTCCTCCTTTAACCGCCTTCGTGCTGATGATGCCTACGTGAACCCTGGACAGGGTGCGTAGGTGTGCCTCCCTGTCCTCCAATTTAGGACAGGATATGATCTTACCCTTCGAGTCTCGATTTCTTCTCTGCACCTGCCCTCCGCCTGTTATTCCATTCAGGTCTGATGAGGTGGGCTCGCCATGCTGAAGTCATTAATCGTCATCGCTGTTGGCGCTTCACTTGGAGCTTGGTTGCGTTGGCTCTTGGGGATGAAGCTGAATGCTCTGTTCCCAACGATTCCTCCAGGTACTGTGGTCGCGAACATGGTTGGGGGTTACATCATCGGCTTGGCCATCGCCTTCTTGGCCGCATCTCCGACCCTAAGCCCAGAGTGGCGTCTCCTGATCATCACGGGCTTCTGTGGTGGGCTTACCACCTTTTCCACATTTTCAGCCGAAACGGTTGCCTTGATTCAGGAAGGCAGACTGCTCTGGGCGCTCGGCTCAATTTCGTTGCACGTCGTAGGTTCGTTAGCGATGACTGCTGCCGGGCTTCTGTCCTACCAAATGATTGGTACTCGCTGAGGAGATCGAAATGAAAGGCTTTATGGTCGTTTTCTTTACTCAACAAAACCGTCGCTATCAGGGAAAGATGCTAGGCGAATGGATCGTCGACGTGGCTAAAGAAATGGGTTTGCGAGGCGCCACGCTCTGCACTGGAATCGAAGGGTTTGGGCACACCGGAAAACTGCATTCATCGCACTTTTTTGAGCTGGCGGATCAACCCACGGAGATTCGCTTGGCAATCACGGAAGATGAGGCAGAACGGTTGTTCACACGACTGGACTCCGAGGAGATATCGGTGTTTTTCACTAAGACGCCAATCGAGATGGGCACCCTTGGAAAAACGCCTTCCAGCGCAGCCCCCTCCACAACTTCGGAGCTATGAACATGAGCTACGCGGACATCCCAGCTGGCAAAGCCATCCCCGATGACTTTTTCACCGTTATCGAGATTCCTGCAAACCACACTCCGATCAAGTACGAAGTGGACAAGCCAAGTGGGCAGATCTTCGTTGACCGCTTCCTCAGCACACCGATGTTCTATCCGGCCAACTACGGGTTTATCCCGAACACGCTGAGCGACGATGGTGATCCGCTGGACGTCCTGGTGGTTTGCCCTTATCCCGTCTCACCTGGCGTTGTCATCCGCAGTCGCCCGGTGGGTGTGATGTACATGACGGACGAAGCTGGTGCGGATGCCAAGGTGATCGCAGTGCCTCATGAAAAACTCAGCTCAATGTACAGCGATGTAAAGGAGTGCTCAGACCTCCCTGCGTTACTCCTCGCACAGATCCAGCATTTTTTCGAAAACTACAAGGCACTGGAGCCGGGTAAGTGGGTGAAGATGGGGCGTTGGGGGAGCGCGGATGAAGCGCGGGAAGAAATTCGCAAGTCGGTAGCAGCGTATATCCCCAAATAGGCTTACTCCAGATTGAAATGCCACAGTCGGAGGATCGCGCTGAGGTGCGGGCATTTATGGTGGGTTTCAGTTGCTTCAATCATCAAATATCCGGGGAACCACACGCCTGTAAGGAATGATCAATGTTCGCTCGCCTATTGAGGATATGCGCTTGGAGCGTGCTCCTGAGTTTCGTGAGCGAGCCTCTGCCGGGGAACAGGCTGGAGGCTGATTAGGGCTTGGTGTAAATCGTTACAGGCTATGTGCCCTGCCGCGTTGGTAAACCTCGGATGTTAAAATAATCGCTTTGGATCAAAGCGTAAGGACACTGATGACTCACAGCAGAACTCCCGCAGAAACCCCTAGAGCAGCCGCGATCCTGGCTCGCTTCCTATCGTCGGAATCCGCTGGCGGTCTCGTACTGATGGGCGCAGCACTCGCGGCCTTAATTGTGGCTAACTCGCCTCTCTCGCAAGGTTATTTTGCCGCCTTGCACAGTGTCTGGCTGGGCATGTCTGTGGAGCATTGGGTCAATGATGGCCTGATGGCTATCTTCTTCCTGATGGTCGGCCTTGAGATCAAAAGGGAGGTTCTGGCAGGCGGGCTCTCCACTTGGGGCCAGCGTGCCTTGCCGGGATTTGGTGCTATAGGCGGCATGGTGGTGCCTGCGCTGATCTACATCGCAATCAACTGGGGGAATTCTGAGACCTTGAAGGGGTGGGCTATCCCTGCCGCTACCGACATCGCGTTCGCCCTGGGCGTCTTGTCGCTCCTAGGTAAGCGAGTCCCTACGTCGCTGAAGGTCTTCCTCGCCGCCTTGGCGATCATTGACGACCTGGGTGCTGTAGTCATCATCGCCTTTTTCTACACCACCGGTCTTTCCATGCCGATGTTGCTGGCATCGCTCGTAACCCTGGTCATTCTGATCGCAATGAATCGATTGGGCGTCAGACGATTATTCCCTTATTTGCTGGTCGGCGGTGTGCTGTGGTTCTTCGTGCTGCAGTCGGGAGTGCATGCCACCCTTGCGGGTGTCGCTGTAGCTCTGTGCGTCCCAATGGGCAAGCCTGAAGAGGAAGCCCGGTCTCCACTGCTATTCCTGGAGGAAAAGCTGCACATGTGGGTTGCGTTCGCTGTGGTGCCGATTTTCGGCTTCGCCAATGCGGGCGTTTCACTGGCAGGTATTTCCATGGAGAACCTAGTCGATCCGGTTCCTCTGGGTGTTGCGCTGGGCTTGTTGGTGGGCAAGCAGATTGGCATCTTCCTATTGGCTGCTCTTGCCATTCGTATGGGCCTGGCCAAACTACCAGAAGGCAGCAATTGGGCACAGCTTTACGGCGTTGCGCTCCTGTGTGGCATCGGCTTCACCATGAGCCTGTTCATTGGCAACTTGGCGTTTGCTGGATCAGCTCACCTGATTGACGAGGTAAAAGTCGGCGTGTTGATCGGTTCGACCTTGGCTGCAATCGGTGGAGTCCTGATTTTGCGTCGCAGCGCTGCGCCTGCCGTTGCCACAGCCACTCTATCGAGGTGATTAGAAAATGAGCTGACAGCAGAATTTCTCTCCATCAGAATTTCTGCTGTAGGAGCACCGTCTAACGAAGTGCCATCATTTTGTCGTTAGGATCACGATACAGTGTGCGACGGCATATCGAAGCCGAGATATGCCGGTGAGGGAGGCCGTCGTATTTGGTGTTCTATAGCAGTCATGTGGGGAGTAACGAATCTTGTCAGCCGAGGGACGTTCAAAGGGTGTTACGACTGAGTCCCCATGGATAGTATTTCTGGTATTCCTGCGCCTAGGTCTCACTTCTTTCGGAGGCCCGATTGCACATCTAGCTTACTTTCGCGAAGAATTCGTTGCCCGACGCCAATGGCTGAGCGAGCGCAGTTATGGGGATTTGATTGCCCTGTGCCAATTCTTGCCGGGGCCCGCCAGTAGCCAGGTTGGCATAGGTATAGGACTTTCTCGTGCCGGATTTCCAGGAGCAGTCGCTGCGTGGGCAGGTTTCACATTGCCTTCGGCAATAATCTTGGTTTTATTCGCTCAGGGTATGTCCGCGTGGGGAGGCGCGTTTCCGAGCGGTCTTTTGCACGGTCTTAAAATTGTCGCGGTGGCTGTCGTTGCTCAAGCCGTCTGGGGAATGGGCCGTAGTCTTTGCACTGATGCCCCTCGAATAACCGTCGCCGTGTTTGCGGCTTATGCTGCAATGCTTTGGCCACATGCTTGGGGGCAGATCGGCGTGATTTTCTTCGGTGCCGTCATAGGACTAATGCTCTTCAAAACCGATCAAAGCCAGACTACTGAGTCTTTGCCGATACCGGTGAGCAGGAAAGTCGGTGTGGTGTCGTTGCTGCTGTTCTTCGGCCTGTTAGCTGGCCTGCCATTGCTGGTTCAGTTGTGGCCCTCACAAGCGTTAGCTGTGGTAAACGCCTTTTTCCGCGCCGGGTCATTAGTTTTCGGAGGTGGGCATGTTGTGCTGCCGTTGCTTCAGTCGGCGACCGTGCCGAACGGATGGGTAGCCAATGACACGTTTCTTGCCGGATATGGCTTAGCACAGGCCGTACCAGGCCCACTTTTTACCTTCGCAGCATTTCTTGGCGCGTCCATGAATGCCCAACCTTCTGGTTGGCTCGGGGCTACCGCGTGCGTCGTTGCAATTTTTGCTCCTTCGTTCTTGCTCGTAATCGGCGTGTTGCCATTTTGGGAGCAACTGCGGAACAGCTTACGCACCCAAGCCGCACTTTCAGGCGTAAACGCAGCAGTTGTAGGCCTTCTCCTGGCAGCCTTGTATAACCCAGTCTGGACGAGCGCCATATTGATTCCTACAGATTTTGGCTTGGCGCTGATAGCGCTTGTGGCTTTGATGTTCTGGAAGGTTCCTCCATGGTTGGTCGTCCTGGCGGGAGGTCTTATCGGATGGTTACTCAGCATTTTATTTTGAGGTCGGCTAAGCGATGCCGTCAGGACGGGTCGCTTAGCGCACGCTTACAGTGTTCTGCGTTGTTGATGCAGCCGATGAATTTGATGAGCCGAAGGTGCAGAACTGAGAACATGCATTGCGACCTGAATTTTAGATTTCACACAGCTCATTTTTTTCAAATGGGCTAATGGCGAAACTGATCCGGGAAAGGTAATTTTCAAACTTTTATTCAGGGACGACTCACATGCCTGTCAGAATTCGAGCTGCAGTGGTTACAGATGCACAGGCAATCCAGCGCATTTATGCTCCCATAGTTTCGAACACGGCGATCTCATTCGAAGAGACCCCGCCAAGCGGTGAGGAGATTGCTCAGCGGATAGCGACGACACTTCAGACGTATCCCTACCTAGTGGCCGAAGAAGGTGGGGAGATCGAGGGCTACGCCTATGCCAGCCAGCACCGCGCACGTCCAGCCTACCGGTGGGCGGTGGACGTGACGGTGTACGTAGCTGAATCGGCTCGCCGTCAGGGCGTTGGCCGTGAGCTCTATGAGACTTTGCTTCCGATCCTTGAAAAACAGTGCTTTCGTGCAGCTTACGCCGGAATTGCTCAGCCCAATGAAGGCAGTGTGGGTCTGCACGAGTCGCTGGGATTCGTCCACATCGGTACATATCCGGAGGTTGGCTTCAAGCTTGGGAAATGGCACGACGTCGGCTACTGGCGGCTCGGACTGTGCCAGGCAACTCCGCCACTGGAGCCTATTCTCTTCCCCGATCTTGAAGTCGTATAAACAGTAGGCGCACTCGATTTGCTTCGCGAGCCATCAGGCTTCGCTTGTGAGATAGCTTTGGACTTGGTTGACTACATCTCGAGCGGTGCGGGTCACTCCGATCAATGTAGCGGAGGCTAGCCCCGTCCAATCGCCGTAGCCCACCAGCCACAGATTAGGTGAAGCAACACTCCGGTTTTCATTCACGGCGACTTTACCGTCATCGTCAACGATACCCAGGTTGCCCAGGTGGTCGAGCGCTGGAGAAAACCCAGTGCACCAGATGACGACATCCACCGCTGTTTCGTCTCCTGATGACCAAACAACGCCTGTTGAAGTGAAGTGCGTGAATGGCCGTACTGCGCTCAATACACCGCGTTCACGAGCGTCCTTCACCGATGGCACCATTACGATGTCGCCCAGCCCCCCAGCGGGTTGTTCAGGCTCCACACCTTCCTGTTGCGCCTTCAATCGAGCAGTAGCTCGTTCGAACAGGGCGCGCCCATCAACCTCATCAGGTAGAAACTTTGGAGCCTCTTGAGTCACCCAGGTTGCCTGAGCCACTTTAGAAACCTCGGCGTAAATCTGGGCTCCCGAGTTGCCACCACCCACGACAAGGACGGTTTTCCCCTCAAACTCATCCGGCCCAACGTAATGAGCGGAATGAAGCTGCTGCCCTACGAACAACTCCTGTCCGGGATAGCTCGGAGTAAATGGGCGGCTCCAGGTGCCTGTTGCACTGATAACCGCTTTGGCATCCCAGTTTCTATCCCCGGAGACAACCCGTAATCCTTCTTCGATTTTCTCGACACGGGTCACCCTGGTGGATCGGATGATGGGGAAGTCATATCGACGCTCGTACAGAGTCAGATAGTCGATAACATCATCACGGTGAGGTGTTTCTTCTGATACGGCAGGCATCGGCCAGCCTGCAATCGAGCTCCATGCCGATGGAGAGAAGAGTCGCAACGAATCCCAGCCATGCCGCCAGGCTCCTCCTGGTGCCGACTCCGCATCGAGCAGCACGTAAGACAAGCCTGACCGCTTCAAAAAATAGGCGACTGTCAGCGCGGATTGACCACCGCCAATGACCACAACATCAAGTTTCGAATTCTGACTCACCAGCATCCTCCAGGCTCAATCGCGGCACCTCACCGTCGTCGTATCAGACTCTGCGACCGTGCTCATCAATGACCACTTGGCCGTCCTCTTTGACGAAACTCCCACGCTGCTCTTGCGGTAACAAATCGAGCACAGCTTCTGACGGACGACACAAACGCGTCCCCAAAGGCGTCACGACGATGGGGCGATTGATCAGGATAGGGTGAGCCATCATGGCATCGATGAGCTGTTCGTTCGTCAGTGATGCATCGCCCAATCCTAGCTCTTCGTACGGAGTGCCTTTGATACGCAAAAGAGCCCGCACCCCGATACCCATATCCTCAATGAGTCTGACAAGTGTGGTGCGATCAGGCGGGTTCTTCAGGTACTCGATAACCGTCGGTTCTTCCCCGCTGTTACGGATCAACTCCAAGGTGTTGCGAGAGGTGCCGCATTCGGGGTTGTGGTAGATCGTGATCTGGCTCATATCGCTTCCTCGTACTGACGTTAGATGGAGCGCTGGTTGACGCGTTTGGAAAGCTCTTCGGCGGACTCTTTACGCTCGGAGTACCGATCAACCAAATAATCCTGGCGATCCCGCAACAGCAGGGTGAACTTCATCAGCTCTTCCATCACGTCCACGAGACGGTCGTAGTACGAGGACGGCTTCATACGACCTGTCTCGTCGAACTCGGTAAATGCCTTGGCCACCGAAGATTGGTTTGGGATGGTGAACATCCGCATCCATCGACCCAGTACGCGCAGCTGATTGACCACGTTGAAAGATTGCGAGCCGCCGCAGACCTGCATCACAGCAAGGGTTTTGCCTTGCGTAGGTCGTACAGCGCCAATCGCCAGCGGAACCCAGTCAATTTGGGCTTTGAATACTGCACTCATGGAGCCGTGACGCTCAGGGGAGCACCACACCTGTCCCTCAGACCATTGCATCAGCTCGCGCAGCTCAGCGACCTTGGGATGTGTATCGGGAGCGTCATCCGGAAGCGGCAGACCCGATGGGTCAAAGATCTTGGTTTCAGCACCAAACTCATTCAGCAGGCGTGCCGCCTCTTGCGTGACTAACCGGCTGAATGAGCGTTCTCGCGTTGATCCGTACAGCAGAAGAATGCGAGGTTTATGGAGCGAAGGAGTACGAGGCGACAGTTGCTCCAGCGAAGGAATGTCGATCAGGTCGGCGTGTACGTTCGGCAATGTGTCTTGCATATAAACTCCTACGGCGGCGCCTGGTTGGGTGCCGCCTCGGTAGATCTTTAAAGCGAACCGATTCGGTTCAGTTCAGCCTTCAACTGTTCAGCGCTGATGGTCTTCAGTGGCAGCGCAAGAAATGCGCTCACGCGCTCGTGAATTTTGGCGAGTGTGGTTTCAAAAGCTGCGGTGATCTCGGCTTCCGAACCGCTAGCGTCAGACGGGTCGGCCAGACCCCAATGCGCCTTCAAAGCTGGCCCAAAGAAGATTGGGCATGCCTCACCCGCTGCCCGGTCACAGACAGTGATCACGATGTCTGGCGGTGAGCCCTCAAAAGCATCCGAAGCCTTGCTGCTCAAGCCCGCCGTGGAGATACCCGCCGCCTCCAGCGTTTGCAATGCCCGTTGATTCACCCGGCCACTGGGAAAGCTTCCTGAGCTGACGGCTTCTACACCCTCGGGCGCCAAGTGGTTGAAAAGCGCCTCGGACAGAATGCTGCGGCAGCTGTTGTGAGTGCACATGAACAAGACTTTCATCAGACGATTCCTTGATTCAGAAACTGAGGCGCAGTGCCAGGGCGGACAATGTGGCGACGAGGATGGGCACGGTCAGCACGATCCCGGTCTTGAAGTAGTAACCCCAGCTGATCGTTATGTTTTTCCGGGCGAGCACGTGCAGCCACAACAGAGTTGCCAAGCTCCCAATTGGGGTGATCTTCGGGCCCAAATCGCAGCCGATGATGTTGGCGTAAACCATCGCTTGCTGGACTACACCATCGACTTCAGCGGCATGAATGGATAAGGCGCCTACCAGAACGGTGGGCATGTTGTTCATGATCGAAGACAGCAACGCTGTTAGCAGCCCTGTACCAAGGGACGCGCCCCAAACGCCATAACCGGCGAACACGTTCAGGATCTGCGCGATATGGTCGGTCAGGCCGGCGTTCTTCAGGCCATAAACAACCAGGTACATACCCAAAGAAAAAATCACCACCTGCCATGGCGCCTCTTTGAGCACCTTGCTTGTGTTAATGGCGTGACCACGAGCCGCGATTACATAGAGAATGAATGCACAGACCGCTGCAATGGCGCTAATCGGAACCCCCAATGGCTCAATGACAAAGAAGCCGATCAGGAGTAATGCCAGCACCCACCAGCCGGCTACAAAAGTGGCCCGGTCGTGGATTGCCTCGTCCGGATTGTCCAGTTGGTTGAGGTCATAGGTCTTTGGTAAATCTTTGCGGAAAAACCACAGCAGCATGGCTAACGTCGCCGCCACGCTGACGATGTTTACCGGCACCATGATCGAAGCATATTCGTTGAAGCCGATATCGAAGTAGTCGGCAGAAACGATGTTGACCAGGTTGGAAACCACCAGCGGTAAGCTCGCCGTATCGGCGATAAAACCGGCTGCCATAACGAATGCCAACGTAGCAGCAGGAGAAAAACGCAGCGCCAGCAACATCGCGATCACAATGGGTGTGAGGATCAATGCTGCTCCGTCATTGGCGAACAGGGCCGACACCGCTGCGCCCAGCAGGACGATAAATGCGAACAGCTTGCGGGTGCTCCCGCCTCCCCATCGGGCCACATGCAGCGCAACCCATTTGAAAAAGCCTGCCTCATCAAGCAGCAGACTAATGATGATGACCGCGATGAAAGTCCCAGTGGCATTCCAGACGATGCGCCAAACTTCTGGTATGTCGGCAAGGGTAACGACACCTGCCAGCAACGCCACGATGGCACCGAACATCGCACTCCAGCCGACCCCAAGCCCCTTTGGCTGCCAGATGACGAGCACGATGGTGGCGATAAATATCAATACGGCAATCAGCATTTCGTTAATCCGGTTGGGTGTGAATCAGCTGCACACGGCCTGGTTGATCGGACGGTCGCTCATACCGCACAGGCGTTTAGTCTCGGTTTCCAGCCATTGCTGATTGGCGTCTACGACTTCTTTCAAAACCGCAGTTACCCACGCAGGCAAATCGGGATTCAGGCGGTAGTACACCCACTGACCCTGGCGACGATCCATCAGCAAGCCTGCTGAACGAAGCAGCGCCAAGTGACGAGAAATTTTGGGTTGATTCATCTCAAGAGCGGCTGTCAGCTCGCAGACACATAACTCGCCTTCACTCACGACGAGCATCGTAATTTTTGCTCGGGTGTCATCCGCCAGGCACTTGAATAAGGTGGTGGGGTTCATGGGTTCTGTCACAGATCCTCCAGGTGTTTGGTCTTGACCAAAACGAAGAGCTTGATGCGCTCGTGGATGTCGTGGAGCGTGTGGCGAAATGCGCCAGGATCAACGCTAGTAACTGGGTCAGGAAAATCCCAAGCAATGACTTCACCTGCGCTGGGTATTGGTAGGCACTCGCTTGCGGATTTATCACAAAGAGTGATTACGTAATCGAATCGATCAGCTTGAAACTCGCTGATGGACTTGCTGCGCAGGCCCGTTGCATCGACTCCAACCGCCTACAATGCTTGAGTCGTGCGAAGATCAATCTCAGACGGTTCAGACCCTGCGCTGAAAGCCTCGAAGCGCTGATCGGTGTGACACAGCAATGCCTCTGCAAGCAGGGATCGGGCTGAGTTGGCAACGCACACGAAAAGCACTTTGATAGCAGGGCTCATGGTTAAACTCGACGCATATGGAAAATCGAATATACGCTTTAGCGAATATTCGGTAAAGCGAATATGATGACTGCTGCTTCGGCTTGAGCCGTGACAGTTCTTACAAAGCGGCACAAAGGAGATAAGGGGATGGGCAAAGAGATGATGATCCAGGCAACGGAAATAGCCGGAGGTCAATGGCAGCGCTTTCGCGATGCACTGAAATCTGCTGACCTTCCAGGAGACGATATTGATCTTCCAGGCCGAACCTTTTTTGAGTTCACACAGGATAGTGAGACGGTCGCATGGGGAGGTTTCGAAACGCATGGTACGGACGGGTTGCTGCGTTCCCTGGTCGTAGTCTCGACATACAGATCGAAAGGGGTCGGTGTCACGGTGCTTAAGAACATTGAAGCGAAAGCCGCCGAGCAGGGAATCGCTCGATTTCATTTGCTGACAACAACTGCGTCAGGCTTTTTTGAGCAGCAGGGCTATGCAGTAAATCAACGAGGCTCTGCGCCACCTCTTATTTCTCAGACGGAGCAGTTCAGGGGGCTTTGCCCTGGCTCGGCTTGGTACATGTGCAAGGCATTAACTGAGACTGCCATTCTGCAATAGGCTTTATTTGAATATAAGTAAAATAGCTTTAATGCAAATATTATAGTATCAAACACCGACAAAAAAAAACGACCTGACGGTCGTAGTTCTATAACACTTTATTTTGCCTCACCACCCCCTGTACGCTCTACTTCAAAGGGGGCAGAGACAAAGTCCTCCCCTACCCTTCCTGGCCATACGGCCAAAATCACGCACACAACAACTATTAGTATCTTTTTGTTTTTCATTTTCAGTCCTCCACACACTCCTTGTTAATTATTTGAGTGGTATATAAGTTGTACCATTTCAAAACACAACTTCAAGAGCAAACGAGAAATATACTTTAATACTGTAATTCCTAGCACTATAATACAACTAACACTAACGAACCCAGTAAAAGCAATTATGATTTGAGAGATAGCACTTACGGCGCCCATTTTACGCTGATGATCATTGGCGCTAGCCAAACGGAGCGCCCGCTCCACCATCTGGCATTGATGTGACTGAGCACGTCCACGACCAACTAACAACTTAGTGTTTTATGGAAATTAAACTGCTAAAAGTTCTAGACTGCTTCCAGCAACGCACGCAGACCAACTTGCCGTGAGAAAGCTCTGGGGGGTAATGCAATAGCCTCCTTCACCGCATCCAACTCACCGACGAACACCACTTGCGCTTGGGCTCGGGTTGCAGCCGTGTATACGAAGGTACGGTCAAGAATGCGTGACTTACGCACTGGGATGATCACTCGCCTGAACTGGGAACCCTGAGCCTTATGGACTGTGATTGAGTACGCCAGCTCCAGTGAGTCAATGTCAGTGTTTAGAATGTAATGCTTTACCCCCTCAAACGTAGCCATGCCTAGGGCCGTGCAAAAATAAGGCTTGTTTTCATCGCCCAGATCCACTGAGCGCGGCTTGTCAAAAACCTCCTCTAACTTGCCAAGAGACCCATTCTGGAGGTTACGAGCCCAGTCATTTGCCGTGTACATCACAAGATCTCCGACAGAGAGCCCGGTCGCTTCAACCTCACCTGTCTCTTGGTTCTCGACCAACAACTGCCTGGTGTGATCCCCATACTGGACGTGACAGATCCGGTTTAAAGCATTAACGCCCGTAAATCGGCACGATCTTGTTGCTGACAGGATCTGGGTGTTTTCAGAATCTTGATCATATAGCCTGAGGACAGTTGGAATGATTTGCTCATCAGAGCAAGGCAAGAACACGACCTCATCGCGCTCATTCGAGCTAAATGTCGGAGGCTGGCCATCTCGAATCTGGCGGGACGCTAATGGAATTGATGAGTCTTTGGCTTGGCGTTTGACCTCAACCAGCTCAGTGATTGGCACCGCCGCCATATCGCACAGCACATGCAAGATCAGGCCGGCGCCAATTGGCGGCAGTTGATACGGATCACCCACCAAGATTATCTGAGACTCAGATGGCAACTTTTGAACCAGTCGGTAGAACGTCACGAGGTCAAGCATCGAAGCTTCGTCAATGACAATGATTGGTGCAAGGCCCATTTCCTTGTCGCCTACTTTGCGCAGAAAGCCTGCGATAGTCCGCGCCTCCTCGCCAGTAGCTTCAATCATTCGAGCCGTGGCTCGGCCAGATAGGGCCATTTGAAAACGTGGCCGCCCGGTTGTATCCAACGCCTTGTAGAGCGCCTTGAGGACAGTAGTTTTCCCGACGCCAGCACCTCCAGTTATAACGCTGAATCGATTTGAAAATGAAGTGGCAACGGCATCTCGCTGGGCTTGGTTCAAGCCAAACGCCGGCAGGCCAAGGTGGGCACGCTCTTTTTCCTCGAAGCGTGATATGACATCGCTTACATCCACCTTGAATAACTGTGGCTGCATTAGAGGAATGGAGATCAAGTCCCTTATGAACTGGGCACAACGTCGTTCCATGAGCCACGAGCCCGGCGCAAAAAGCATCGGCCCCAAAAGCGGTAAATCTTGGAATACAAACTGACCGACTTTCGCGCCTGCCAGAAGAGCTTCCGACAAGGCAGCTGTAGGTGCAGCATGTGGTTTGATCAGTTGGCCAACTGAAGCGTGAAGAGCACTAAATGTGCTGCAGGTATGCCCCTGTTCAGAAACGCGATACAGAGCCTCCTCCAGTGCCGCAGCCAATCGTCGCGGGTCGTCCAGACGTAATCCAAAACTATTCCTGGCGACCCGATCAACGCAGTCCCAAGTACCTGCGAAACTGAGCAGTCGATAGGGGTCGTTGGTAAGAGCCCAGATTGTTTGTTTCTTATGGAAACGAATCGCTTTGCGAGCGATATCCAGCGGGATCTGCTTGTCTTGTACAAACCGTAACGTCTTTGCATCACCGTCCTGAGCCCACCGCTCAAACATCCCGTTCCGGACGTCTTCGGTTGGGAGGACTAATTCAACCGCCCCGTGGTCAGCGTGATCCAAGGAGTCGTACAAACGTTCCCCCAGAGCGTCCCACAGACGGGTGGCTTTGACTTCTCCAACACCTTTGACGTTGTCCCCCAGCCATTGGATGACTTGGGAACCACTAGGGCGAACAATCCTTAAATCCTGGGCGTCCACGGTCAATTCACTGACTACGAAGGTGCCATGGCTGCGCAATACCGTGGTCGCTTCGCCATAAACCTCAAAAATCGCCCCTACTGCGATATCCGAAAGCTTTGCAATAGCGTCTGAAACCCGAATAACGACAGGACTCGAACGATCATTGATGCCGAGGGCTACATCCATTCGATGACCGAATGCTATGCACCCCTTCCTGTTGACAGAGCGGATGCTGGTGATACGAACGCTAACATTGATAAGCGAAGGAGCTGCGGTGCTCATCGAGGCATCCGTCCTGTTTCTTCCAAAAACTCAGTAATCAGTGCATGGCGACCAAGCATCTGCTTTGCGGCCTGAAGCTCTGCACGGAGTGCAGCGTTCTCTTGCTCCAGAGAATTGAGACGCTGACCGTCATGCCGACGCTGTTTGGCTTCAGTGTCCCTGAGCGCTGGCTCCAGTCGCTGACCAACAGGCAATGAAGCGAGCAAGGGAGGCAGTATTCCTGCCGCTCTTAGCTCGTTTTCGAGGCCTTCCAAGGCCGAGCGGATCGCCGGGTTCTGCGTGAGCGCACTTTTCCCAAACCCGCACTCAGTCGCGATTTCGGAACGTTTCAGCTTGCCACGATGCACGTACCCTCTAAAGTCATCATCAGACTTGGATGTCGACCATGCCATAAACGCCGCAAGGTTTTCTTCTGCGATCTGTTGCCCATTAGCCATTAGGACTTGGCCTCTGACGAGTCGCGATCAACAAATGGAAGCGGAGCATCCAGTTTCTCAGCCGACACGTTGAATTTATGAGCGTTGTACTGCCAGCGCATAAACCGCTCAAGCAAACGTGCGTTTTCATGCTCCAGACGAGAGTTTTCGGCTTCTAGCCGGCGAATTCGTTGCTCGGCAATCCGCAAGCTTGCCGGCGGTTTCACCTTTGTAAAACCCGACTTCAGCCTTGCTTTTTGGTGATCGAAGGCGTTTCTGACTCTCTCCTGCAAGGCAAGCGTTTGCCTGGCAGGGCGCGTCCCGATCAAAGGCTCGACAGCATCGCCGAGAGCGTCCCAGCTAAGCTTTCCCTCCCATCCGTCGATCAACCCAACGACCAGATCAATATCTCTTTCGCTTAAGTGCTTGGCCATCGCTTACATCCCCATCAGAGCGCGGATCTCATCCATATCCGGTTCGTCTTCCTTCGGCGCAGGCAGGCTTGGCATTGCAGAGCGAGCAGCAATGGCGCGTTTAAGTGGACTGAATTCCTGGTCGTTACTCAAACGGATGATGGTGCCATCTGGAGTGTCTTTCGATTCAAGGATCTGGATCAGTTGGTCAGCTCGTTCCAAGGTTTTGATTTGATGCTGGCTCCAGCGATCAGCGCCGTAGATACCGTCCTCGTTCGCTGCCTGAGCTTTCGCGAGCTGGACGCGAATGGAATCTCTGTGAATTTTGAGACGTTGGAGTTTGCTATCGTCCCCTTTGACGCAGACTTGCTCGGTGCAGTTGAGGCAGTCCCGGTGCTTCTGGCACGGCACCATCGAAAGGTCTTTCACACAAAATCCGAAAATCGTGATGTGTGCGATCCCTTCACCGATGGCATCTAGATCTTCCAGTGTGACCGGCACGTTTTCTCGGATCTTGGTCAACGCTACCCCGATCCCGGCTTCCCTTGCCATTTCGACGTGCTCGTCGTCGGTCATGTGGTTGTAAGTAGCGTTTTGATGAATATTCGCCCGACCAGACCATTTCGCAATGTCCAATTGGCCTAATTCGCCACGCTGGGCAATCGTATTCAGGAAATGCCGAATCTGGTGTGACGACATCGAAATAGGGCTGCCGTCTGGATTCTTGTACCCATTGCGCTCCCAGATGCTTCGCTCCTGACCCTCGATGTAGTTGATGTCAGTCGTGAACGTGCTTTTTCCAGGGCCCCATACGATGATTGGTCGAGGAGGCATATCCATCCGCAACTCGTTTTGACGGAAACAGCAAAGCGCATCGGAGTATTTGATGTGCCGCTCTTTGTTCATCCATGGCCAACCCTTTGGCAACATGCTATGCATGTAGCCGTTGAGAAACCGTAGAGTTACATGGCCGTGTTTAGCGTAAAAAGCCAAGAATGGTTCGTACGATTTCATTCCAAGTTTGAGTCTTTGGCGGGAAACACCTAGCGATTCTCCCGGATCAAACCCTATCGCCATGCATGCTTGGGCATCCGTCAATAGCTGGTCTTCACCAACATTTGGACAGTCTTCATGACGGTAGAACTCGTTCGGATTGGTTTCCAGCCACTTTGCAAGCTTGCGACCTGGCTCAGACATCTCGGCAAGCCGGCGCACGGCCTCCTCAGCAACTTGCTCCATCGGCGTAGGCATCCATTTGATATCTGACTCATAACCTTTACCTGCGTAGAACCTCAGCCCGAGCCGCATTACTCCTTCATTGTCGAGTCCTCGGTACAGGCAGTTCACCGGTAAATCCTGCACCTCCGTGACTCTCGACGGAGCACACATACACAATGCAAAAATGGATGAGGTGAAGCGATCTCGTGCGCCCAAGAGATCGTTGCTGAAGATCTCTGCCATTGAGTCGAGTAGGTAGTCAGGTGGCATTTTTGCCTGACGTCGCCCTTTGGCCATAGCATCTGTACCGTGAATCTCCTTTGGCTTTTTAATCGGGTTCTTCCAATCGACTGGCGCAGGGATGATCCCGCTTTCATTCAGAAACTCTAGGAGTTTCACGAGGCTGATCCCTGCTTGATAAGACGACGCGTCGTAGGTGCGCGCAACTTGGGCTGCCTCGTTCATCACGCTAATGTCAGTCTGGGTGATGTCCGCGCAACCTTTGATCTCAAGGAGAGCAGCTTCAATACAGCGAATAGCCTTGAACTCATTCTTCAGTTTGCTCGGGTTATGTCCTTGCTGGTAGCGGACGTATGCTTTAGCGAACGGAATGATCTCAGCGTCCATCAACTGATCTTGAGTAAAACCGCGAGAGGGAGCACCTTTCTTGGTGAAGTTGCCGACACCCGGCCACGCGTGGCTATACCAGTCCAAGTCATCGCCGAACACCGTGAGCCTGTCACGACACATGAGAATGAACTCTTCCAAATTTTGCCGACTGGTGATTTGGGCTTTGGGTACAAAAAGAAAGACATTAGGCATTCACAAACTCGCTCTTCATTGCATTGCAACGGGTTACGACATTACTGACTGCAAGGATGAGTCGGTCATTTACGGATGCGATTTTCAGGTCACCGGTAGTATCACGTACGTTGTCGCGCTCACGAAGGAGGTCATCCAGAACAAGCTCATGTGGGCCGTCCAACCACGGCTGGAAGTGAGAGCATGTGTAACAAGCAATCGGGGCGAGAGCACCGCAGAAGCCATAGCTGCCGCAGGTGCCGACATTGCCACCCGCACTGCATACACGGCTGGCGCGATCTTCGCCCCGGCGCGCTTTAGCTTCATCCCTGACGATCACTCCTTGAAAAGCTTGTGCGAAAGGCGCCAATTGTAAGGCTACCGCTTTATCGATGCGTTTCACGATATCAGGGATGTTCTTTACATAAACGCCGACATTCTGGATATCCGAATGATCAAGTGCTTCAGCGATAATATATTCGCCTCGGCCCTCTCGAGCCAGGTTTGTACCCAAGGTATAACGGAAGCGATAGGGGTTCAGATGAGTGATCGCTCCAGTCCGCTCACTGATAACTGCAACTTTCTCTTTTACTTTAGTCATTACATAGGAGAGCTCAGCAACACGCGCATGCAAATAATCTCCTGACAGTTGAATGCCAAGCTCCACACCACCATCGTAATATTTGATAGCTGGGAAGAGCGGCAACTCGGGTATCAAATCAGCATTGAATTTATCGCCGCACGCCTCAACAAATGCTGATTTTGAACTTTCTGCTTGCTCCTGAAGCAAAGTCCACAGATCTTCAACAATTTGATACTTTTTAAAGGAGGCACGCCAAACCCCATATTTCTGCTTTGCTCTGGGGAAGTTAATGAAATAGCGACCTCCTCGGAAAAGTAAATCCTTAACCTTGAGGGCTGCAATCTGGGATGGGCGTCGGCCAGTCAGTGCTAAAATCATTGCGTAGCAAACCTCTCGGAGGCTTAGGCTACCATCTGAGTAACAATCAATAAGTCTAGAGACGACCCCTTCCATTTCAATATCCGTGAGCGGCCCACTCTCAGGACACATCGACTGCACTGCATATCCTTTCTCATTTCCTTTTATTCTCCAGCCCTCCATCATCTTCAGCGTTTCACCAGGCACGCCCTCGTAGCCCAAGCTAACCCAGGTTCTGATGAACGCACGCATCGAACTGAGATGCCAATCCTCACCTTCTAAAGCGGAACGATAGGAAATGACCGATTCTGGGGAGAACAACAGGGGCCCTGTCGTAGACTCAAAATAATGTCTGAACCGCCTGAACACCGCCACTGTGTAAGGTGCAGAAGAAGTCTGAGCATAAATTGACAGCACCTGTAGAAACGCCCGTTTGATCTCACTATCAAGCCATTCTGGAAGGTGATCCAGGAAGAATCCGATATCTTTGTTTAGCTTCCAGTGGTCGGAGAAGATTGCTACCTCATATCCGTCCTTGGAAATAAAATTGGTACGCTCATAACGGGCAATGATAGAACTGTTAATAATCATCAGACTTAATCCCCAAATGCTTTTTCTGCAAACTCATGGTCGCTTCCCCGGCAGCTTCTTTGATGTGTCTTTTATTATAAGTTTGTGCTGTCCCCGAGGTTTCACTCCAACCCATGAGGTACGACCGTAGCTTGTTCTCTCGCTCCTGGCTCAAGCCTTTTTCTTCGCTGTTTTTTGAGAACATGTAATTCCAGTGATGCCGCAACGCATGCGAGTGCATGCCAGAGAACTCATCCGCCAAATTCGACAATGAGCCAATGAACTTGCCGAAGCCGGAGCCCGAAAGAGGCCATCCGACAGTTTTTCCAGGGCGGTGGGTAACAAAAAGGTAGCCATGCTTACGAGCCCCAGGAACCTTGTTACGGTAACCACTGATATAGCGCTGGATCTTGTCCATCAACTCTGGAATCAGCGGAAATGTTCGCTCTCGCGTCTTTGCAAGTGGCTGATAGGTTCTGGGGTCACCGGCAGAGTCTGGCCGACGTACGATCTTCAAGGTGTATTTCCCAAAATCGAAGTCCTCGATCTTTAGGTTTAACAACTCGCCCCGACGCATCCCAGTTAGTCGGAGAACTGTAAACATCAAAGCGTTTCGATACTGCAATCCAATATCAGTAACAGGATTGGAGTCGCCTCCAGGTTTGAGAATTTCTTCTAAGACGTCCAGGACGTTATCGTCAAAATCTGATTCCGATCTGTCCTTTTCCGTTTGGCTGCTCAGAGTGGGCCGGTTAGCTTTGACCTGAGACACCATCGCCGCGATCTCACGAGCGCTAGTTGCCGTCACAGGATGCAACCTTCCAGCAAGAAATCCGACGTATTCGGCGATAACACTCATGCGGTTGTACTGATTATCTTTAGCTACTCGATCCTGTTTCCGCTGAATTGCTAAGACATTACCAGCTGATGGCCACATGCTACTCATAGGCTTCTGCATGAAGTCTCTCAGAGAGTGGACTTCATGACCTACGAGCAACTCGCTCCGCTTAAAACGCGACTCTAGGTTGAGATCGTAGTAGCTCTGCCAGGCATACATTGCTTTGAGTGCCGACAATGCATTGTCTATGGTATTGATCGACAGCGAGGCCCCACGCATCTGTGCAGTTACGTAAAGAGCGGGGTAGAACAGCGGCATGCCAAACTCGTCGATCAGAATCGCGAACCTTTCGCCCGACTCGCCCTTAAACCGCCTGATCGCTAGCTGCATACCCACCTCGAATACCTAACAGAAACTCAAGGTATGAGCCTAGTAAATTTCGGTCAAGTTTTTTTTAACACCCCCAAAACGACAAAACCCCCGCATGGCGGGGGTTTTAGGAAGAAACCTAACAAAACGGTCTCTGCGGCTCCTCAGAACGGAATATCGTCATCAAAGCTGTCGAAGTCGGCTGCCGGCTGAGGAGCGGCCTGCTGTGGCGCTGGACGCGACTCACGCTGTGGCTGCTGGGTTGGCTGCGGACGGGACTGCTGCTGTGGACGCGGCGCCGAGTTGGACATGCCGCCCTGGCCCTGTTGGTCGCCCTGTGGACGGCCGCCCAGCAGTTGCATGGTGCCTTGCATGTCGACCACGATTTCGGTGGTGTAACGCTTGATGCCGTCTTTTTCCCACTCGCGGGTTTGCAGCTTGCCTTCGATGTAGACCTGCGAACCTTTGCGCAGGTATTCACCGGCGATCTCTGCAACCTTGCCGAACATCGACACACGGTGCCATTCGGTTTTCTCGACCTTCTGGCCGGTTTGCTTGTCGGTCCACTGTTCGCTGGTCGCCAGACTCAGGTTGGTCACGGCGTTACCGTTCGGCAAGTAGCGAACTTCGGGATCCTGGCCGCATGTACCGACCAATATGACTTTGTTAACCCCACGGGCCATAACGTTCTCCTAGGCTGGGCGCGCTGTCGGCACTGGGTTGACCAGTTGCTCGAGCGTCGCGCGATCCAATAATTCGGTGTCCAATTTGATGTAGATGGCGGCTTCTTCAGTAACAACCACAGCATCCGTAACCCCAACAACGGCCTTAAGGCGCTCGACCAGACCGGCTTCGCGGATCGCTTCGGGCGATAACGGCAAGCGCAGGCTCGTCACATAGGGAGGTTCGCGCATGGTAACAGCAAAGGCTAGCCAGAGGGCAGCCAGACCTGCGCATCCCAGGAACACAACCGACAAACCGCCATGCTGGAACATCCAGCCACCCATGATCCCGCCCAGTGCAGAACCGAGGAACTGGCTGGTGGAATACACGCCCATCGCCGTGCCTTTGCCGCCGGCCGGTGAAACCTTACTGATCAGCGAAGGCAGTGAAGCCTCCAGCAGGTTGAACGCGGTGAAGAACACCACCGTGCCGATCACCAGCGCCCGCAGGCTGTCGCCGAACTGCCAGAAGAATAGCTCAGTGAGCATCAATGTCGCGACGGCGCCCAGCAGAACTCGTTTCATTTTGCGTTTCTTCTCGCCATAGATGATGAACGGGATCATGGCGAAGAACGAAATCAGCAGCGCGGTCAGGTACACCCACCAGTGCTGCTCCTTGGGCAGCCCGGCTTTTTGTACCAGGGCCAGAGGCAAGGCGACGAAGCTGCACATCAGCATTGCGTGTAATACGAAGATACCCAAATCCAGGCGCAACAGGTCCGGGTGCTTGAGTGTCGGCAGCAATGCCTGCTTGGCGACGCCCGACTCACGGTGCTGCAACGGCCCCGTGGAATGCGGAACCATGAAGGCGACGATCACGATGCCGAACAGCGCCATGCCACCCGTCGCCAGGAACAGGCCGTGCAAGCCGAACGCGCGGGTCAGCAGCGGGCCGACTACCATCGCCACGGCGAACGAAAGACCGATGGTCATGCCGATCATGGCCATGGCCTTGGTACGGTGTTGTTCGCGGGTCAGGTCGGAGAGCAGTGCCATGACGGCGGCGGAAATCGCGCCGGCGCCTTGCAGGACGCGTCCGGCGATCACGCCCCAGATCGAATCGGCATTGGCCGCAAGCACACTGCCCAGGGCGAAGACGATCAGGCCGAGGTAGATCACCGGCCGGCGGCCGATGCGGTCGGAAATGACGCCGAACGGAATCTGAAACAGCGCCTGGGTCAGGCCATAGGCGCCAATCGCCAGGCCGATCAGGGCCGGGGTCGCTCCTGCGAGATCCATTCCATAGGTCGCCAGCACCGGCAACACCATAAACATGCCAAGCATACGGAATGCGAACACCAGGGCCAGACCGCTTGCTGCGCGGGTCTCGCTGCCACTCATGCGTTCGCTGTGGGGATCGTGCATGGATAAACCTCGTGTGAACCGGCGGCGATTCTACCAGTCCCATCGATTGAGAGGGTATATGCGGCGCTTTGCCGCGCAGCTTTCATGTAAGGCTGCACCCGGCACTTTGACAGTGTATATTCATCCAGTCTTTAGCCGTATACTCCTGCATTATTTACGCCCGCCGTGCGAGGCCATCTTGGACAAGATCCTGATTCGTGGGGCTCGAACCCACAACCTGAAGAACATCGACCTGACCCTGCCACGGGACAAACTGATCGTCATCACCGGCTTGTCCGGGTCCGGCAAGTCGTCCCTGGCGTTTGACACGCTGTACGCCGAAGGCCAGCGCCGCTACGTGGAATCCCTGTCGGCCTATGCCCGCCAGTTCCTGTCGATGATGGAAAAGCCCGACGTCGACACCATTGAAGGCCTGTCGCCTGCGATTTCCATCGAACAGAAATCCACCTCCCACAACCCGCGTTCCACCGTGGGCACCATCACCGAGATCTACGACTACCTGCGCCTGCTGTATGCCCGCGTCGGTATTCCCCGCTGCCCGGACCACGACATTCCCCTGGAAGCCCAGACCGTCAGCCAGATGGTCGACCTGGTGCTGGCCCAGCCGGAGGGCGCCAAGCTGATGCTGCTGGCACCGGTGATTCGCGAGCGCAAGGGTGAACACCTTTCGGTCTTTGAAGAACTGCGTGCCCAGGGTTTCGTGCGTGCCCGCATCAACGGCAAGCTCTACGAGCTGGACGAAGCGCCGAAGCTGGATAAACAGAAAAAGCACTCGATTGATGTGGTCGTCGACCGTTTCAAGGTGCGTGCCGATTTGCAGCAGCGCCTGGCGGAGTCTTTCGAGACCGCGCTGAAGCTGGCAGACGGTATCGCCCTGGTGGCGCCGATGGACGACGAACCCGGGGAAGAAATCATCTTCTCCGCGCGCTTCGCCTGCCCGATCTGCGGCCATGCCATCAGCGAGCTGGAACCGAAGCTGTTTTCCTTCAACAACCCGGCCGGCGCTTGCCCGACCTGTGATGGCCTGGGGGTTAAGCAATTCTTCGACATCAAGCGCCTGGTCAACGGTGACCTCACACTGGCGGAGGGTGCGATACGTGGCTGGGACAGGCGTAACGTCTATTACTTCCAGATGCTGGGGTCGTTGGCTTCGCACTACAAGTTCAGCCTGGAAGTGCCGTTCAACGAACTGCCGGCCGAACAGCAGAAATTCATCCTGCATGGCAGCGGTTCACAGAACGTCGACTTCAAGTATTTGAACGACCGTGGCGATATCGTCAAACGCTCGCACCCGTTCGAAGGCATCGTGCCGAACCTGGAGCGGCGCTACCGCGAGACAGAGTCCGCCAGCGTGCGCGAGGAGCTGGCCAAGTTCCTCAGCACCCAGCCTTGCCCGGATTGCCGTGGCACACGCCTGCGCCGTGAGGCTCGGCATGTGTGGGTTGGCGAGAAGACCCTGCCGGCAGTGACCAACCTGCCGATTGGCGATGCCTGCGAATACTTCGGCACGCTGAAACTGACGGGCCGCCGCGGGGAAATTGCCGACAAGATCCTCAAGGAGATTCGTGAACGGCTGCAGTTCCTGGTCAACGTGGGCCTGGACTACCTGTCGCTGGACCGCAGTGCCGACACGCTTTCCGGCGGTGAAGCCCAGCGGATTCGCTTGGCCAGCCAGATCGGTGCCGGCCTGGTGGGCGTGTTGTACATCCTCGATGAACCGTCGATTGGATTGCATCAACGTGACAACGACCGCTTGCTGGGCACGCTGAAGCACCTGCGGGACATCGGCAATACGGTGATCGTGGTCGAGCACGATGAAGACGCGATTCGCCTGGCCGATTATGTGGTCGATATCGGCCCGGGAGCGGGTGTTCACGGTGGGCATATTGTCGCCGAGGGCACGCCGGCTGAAGTGATGGCGCATCCTGACTCGCTGACCGGTAAGTACCTGTCGGGTCGCGTGAAGATCGCCGTGCCGGCCAAACGCACCCCGCGCAACAAGAAGATGGCACTGCACCTCAAGGGCGCGCGTGGCAACAACCTGCGCAATGTCGACCTGGAGATCCCGCTGGGCCTGCTGACCTGTGTGACCGGTGTATCCGGTTCGGGCAAATCAACGCTGATCAACAACACGCTGTTCCCGTTGAGTGCCACTGCACTGAACGGCGCGACCACCCTGGAAGCCGCCGCTCACGACAGCATCAAGGGCCTGGAACACCTGGACAAGGTGGTCGATATCGACCAAAGCCCGATTGGCCGCACACCGCGCTCCAACCCGGCGACCTACACCGGGCTGTTCACGCCGATTCGCGAGCTGTTCGCCGGTGTGCCGGAATCGCGCTCACGCGGTTACGGGCCTGGCCGGTTCTCGTTCAACGTCAAGGGTGGACGCTGTGAGGCGTGCCAGGGCGATGGCTTGATCAAGGTTGAGATGCACTTCCTGCCGGATATCTACGTGCCGTGCGACGTGTGCAAGAGCAAGCGCTACAACCGCGAAACCCTGGAGATCAAGTACAAGGGCAAGAGCATCCACGAAACCCTCGAGATGACGATCGAGGAAGCCCGGGTGTTCTTTGACGCGGTACCGGCCCTGGCGCGCAAGCTGCAGACGCTGATGGATGTAGGCCTGTCGTACATCAAGCTGGGTCAGTCGGCGACGACGCTGTCGGGTGGCGAGGCCCAGCGGGTCAAGCTGTCTCGCGAGCTGTCCAAGCGTGATACCGGCAAGACGCTGTACATCCTCGACGAGCCGACCACAGGCCTGCACTTCGCGGATATTCAGCAATTGCTGGATGTGCTGCATCGCCTGCGTGACCACGGCAATACGGTGGTAGTGATCGAGCACAATCTGGATGTGATCAAGACCGCCGACTGGCTGGTGGACCTGGGGCCGGAAGGCGGTTCCAAAGGTGGGCAGATCATTGCGGTCGGCACACCGGAGCAAGTCTCGGAGATGAAGCAGTCTCACACCGGCTTCTACCTCAAGCCTCTGCTGGCTCGCGACAAGGACTGATTGTTCAGCCCCACGAAAAAGCCCCTGTCACCGTGTAAGTGACAGGGGCTTTTTAGTAGCTGGAGGAATCAGAACTGCGATTGCAGGTAATTCTCCAGGCCAATCAGCTTGATCAGGCCCAACTGCTTTTCCAGCCAGTAGGTGTGATCCTCTTCGGTGTCATTCAACTGCACCCGCAGGATTTCCCGCGTGACGTAGTCGTTGTGCTGCTCGCAGAGCTCGATGCCCTTGCAGAGCGCGGCACGGACCTTGTACTCAAGGCGCAGGTCGCTGGCGAGCATCTCTGGCACCGTGGTGCCGGTGTCCAGGTCGTCGGGACGCATACGCGGCGTGCCTTCGAGCATCAGGATACGGCGCATCAGCGCGTCGGCGTGCTGTGCCTCTTCTTCCATTTCATGGTTGATACGCTCGTAGAGCTCGGTAAAGCCCCAGTCTTCGTACATCCGCGAGTGAATGAAATATTGGTCACGAGCTGCCAGTTCGCCCGTCAGCAACGTGTTGAGGTAATCGATTACGTCGGGGTGACCTTGCATCGCCCTACATCTCCCTGCTTGAAAGTCTGTAGTTTGAACCATGATGACCCGGAGGTCACGGGACCAACGGCAGAAAAGTGAAGATTTCCGGTGAAAAGTAGCTTAAATAACGCAAAAACCGCCCAAATGAGGGCGGTTCTGCTTATCGTTTAGAGTCAGTTAAGCGATACACCCAGTGCAGATGCGATCCCTTCTCCATAAGCCGGGTCGGCCTTGAAGAAGTACTGCAACTGGCGCTGCACCACGTCGCTGGAAACACCCGCCATTGCGCCGGCGATATTGTTGATCAGCAGGGCTTTCTGCTCATCGTTCATCAGGCGGAACAGCGCACCGGCATGGCTGTAGTAGTCGGTATCTTCGCGGTGATCGTAACGATCAGCCGCACCGCTCAGGGCCAAGGCTGGCTCGGCATACTGAGGAGCCTGCTTCGGCGCATCGGCGTAGCTGTTTGGCTCGTAATTGGGGGCCGCACCACCATTGGAGCCGAATGCCATCGAACCATCACGCTGGTAGCTGTTGACTGGGCTGCGTGGCGCATTCACCGGCAGTTGCTGGTGATTGGTACCTACGCGGTAGCGATGGGCATCGGCGTAAGCGAACACGCGCCCTTGCAGCATGCGGTCTGGCGACAGGCCAACACCCGGGACCATGTTGCTTGGACCGAAAGCCGCCTGTTCAACTTCAGCGAAGTAGTTCAGCGGGTTGCGGTTCAGTTCCAGCTCACCCACTTCGATCAGCGGGAACTCTTTCTGCGACCAGGTCTTGGTCACGTCGAACGGGTTTTCGTAGTGAGCGTTGGCCTGGGCCTCAGTCATGATCTGAATGCACACGCGCCATTTCGGGAAGTCACCACGCTCAATAGCACCGAACAGATCGCGCTGAGCGTAATCAGGGTCGGTACCCGCCAGGCGTGCAGCGTCAGCCGGCGCCAGGTTCTTGATACCTTGCTTGGTCTTGTAGTGCCACTTCACCCAGTGACGCTCGCCTTTGGCGTTAATCAAGCTGTAGGTGTGACTGCCGAAGCCGTGCATGTGACGGTAGCCGTCCGGGATGCCACGGTCCGAAAACAGGATGGTGACCTGGTGCAGCGCCTCAGGGGAGTGCGACCAGAAGTCCCACATCATCTGTGCACTTTTCAGGTTGCTTTGCGGCAGGCGCTTTTGGGTGTGGATAAAGTCGGGAAACTTCAGCGGGTCGCGAATGAAGAACACCGGGGTGTTGTTACCAACGATGTCCCAGTTGCCTTCTTCGGTGTAGAACTTCAACGCGAAACCACGCGGGTCGCGCTCAGTATCAGCCGAACCACGCTCGCCACCCACCGTGGAGAAGCGCAGGAAAGTCGGGGTTTGCTTGCCCACAGAATCGAACAGCTTGGCGCTGGTGTACTGCGTGATGTCTTGAGTGACGGTGAAGGTACCGTAAGCGCCCGAGCCTTTGGCGTGTACACGACGCTCAGGAATGTTTTCACGGTTGAAGTGAGCGAGCTTCTCGATCAGGTGAAAGTCGTCGAGCAGCAGCGGGCCGCGTGGACCGGCGGAACGGGAATTCTGGTTATCCGCGACAGGTGCGCCGCTGGCGGTAGTAAGGGTTTTATTCTGGCTCATGCTCAATCTTCCTCAGGTCAGTCTTGGAACTGCCGGCTAATCGGCTTGGAGCGATTATTGACCAGGAAGATGACACCATCAAATTTATTAAATCATACCCACCGATAGAAATTAACTAACGATACATCCGAACGGATATCAGAAGTAGCTGCACGGGCTGAATGTGTATTCGCTCGAGGTAATTCCAGTTTTCCAACGCGCACAAAAAACCGGGCACTAGGCCCGGTTCTTCGTTACAGACTGACGTCTTACTCAGCGGATACAGCTTCACCGCCAACTGGACGATCGATCAGCTCAACGTACGCCATAGGCGCGTTGTCACCAGCGCGGAAACCGCACTTGAGGATGCGCAGGTAGCCACCCTCACGGGTAGCGTAACGCTTGCCCAGGTCGTTGAAGAGCTTACCAACGATAGCTTTCGAACGAGTACGGTCGAAAGCCAGACGGCGGTTAGCCAGGCTGTCTGTCTTGGCCAAAGTAATCAGCGGCTCAGCAACGCGACGCAGTTCTTTAGCTTTCGGCAGTGTAGTTTTGATCAGCTCGTGCTCGAACAGCGACACCGCCATGTTCTGGAACATAGCCTTACGGTGCGAGCTGGTACGGCTCAGGTGACGACCACTTTTACGATGACGCATGGTTCATTCCTTACCAAACTCACGTTCGGTGATTACGACGATCAGGCAGTCGCCTTGTCGTCCTTCTTAAGACTTGCAGGCGGCCAGTTGTCGAGGCGCATGCCGAGGGACAGACCGCGGGAGGCCAGAACGTCCTTGATTTCAGTCAAGGATTTCTTGCCCAGGTTCGGAGTCTTCAACAGTTCTACTTCGGTGCGCTGAATCAGATCACCGATGTAGTAAATGTTTTCCGCCTTAAGGCAGTTAGCCGAACGTACAGTCAGTTCCAGATCGTCAACCGGGCGAAGCAGGATCGGATCGATCTCGTCTTCCTGCTCGATTACCACTGGTTCGCTGTCACCCTTGAGGTCGACGAACGCAGCCAACTGCTGTTGCAGAATGGTTGCAGCGCGGCGGATAGCCTCTTCAGGATCCAGAGTACCGTTGGTTTCCAGATCAATAACCAGCTTGTCCAGGTTAGTACGCTGTTCGACACGGGCGTTTTCCACCACGTATGCGATACGGCGAACCGGGCTGAACGAAGAGTCGAGCTGCAAGCGACCAATGCTGCGGCTTTCGTCTTCATCGCTCTGACGCGAGTCGGCCGGTTCATAACCACGACCACGAGCTACGGTGAGCTTCATGTTCAGGGCGCCGTTAGACGCCAGGTTAGCGATTACGTGATCGGGATTAACGATCTCGACATCATGATCCAGCTGAATATCGGCAGCGGTAACCACCCCCGAACCCTTCTTCGACAAGGTCAGCGTAACTTCGTCACGGCCGTGCAGCTTGATAGCCAGACCTTTAAGGTTCAACAGGATTTCAATTACGTCTTCCTGTACACCTTCGATGGCGCTGTACTCGTGGAGCACACCGTCAATCTCGGCCTCGACTACTGCACAGCCGGGCATTGAGGACAACAGGATGCGGCGCAGCGCGTTGCCCAGGGTGTGGCCAAAACCACGCTCGAGAGGCTCGAGAGTGATCTTGGCGCGGGTTGGACTGACAACCTGCACATCAATGTGACGGGGTGTCAGGAACTCATTTACCGAAATCTGCATGGATGCACCTATTTTCTAGCCCTTACTTGGAGTAGAGCTCGACAATCAGGCTTTCGTTGATGTCGGCGGACAGATCACTGCGAGCAGGAACGTTCTTGAAAACGCCCGACTTCTTCTCAGTGTCTACTTCTACCCATTCTACGCGGCCACGTTGGGCACACAGATCGAGAGCTTGGACAATGCGAAGTTGATTTTTTGCTTTCTCGCGAATCGCGACCACGTCACCAGCACGAACCTGGTACGACGGGACGTTAACGGTTTGGCCGTTTACGCTGACGGATTTGTGCGATACCAGCTGACGGGATTCGGCACGAGTCGAACCAAAGCCCATACGGTATACAACGTTGTCCAGACGGCATTCGAGCAGTTGCAGCAGGTTTTCACCGGTTGCACCTTTCTTGCCAGCAGCTTCTTTGTAGTAGCCGCTGAACTGACGCTCGAGAACGCCGTAGATACGACGGACCTTCTGCTTTTCACGCAGTTGGGTGCCGTAGTCGGACTGGCGACCGCGGCGTTGGCCGTGGATACCAGGTGCTGCTTCAATGTTGCACTTCGATTCGATCGCGCGCACGCCGCTCTTCAGAAAGAGATCGGTGCCTTCACGACGAGCGAGTTTGCATTTTGGACCAATGTAACGAGCCATTCTTTACAATCTCCTGGATTACACGCGGCGCTTCTTCGGCGGACGGCACCCGTTGTGCGGGATTGGCGTCACGTCGGTGATGCTGGCGATCTTATAGCCACAGCCGTTCAATGCACGGACAGCAGACTCACGACCTGGACCTGGACCTTTGACGTTGACGTCGAGGTTTTTCAGGCCATATTCCAGCGCAGCTTGACCAGCACGTTCAGCAGCTACTTGAGCAGCAAACGGGGTGGACTTGCGGGAACCGCGGAAACCCGAACCACCGGAGGTAGCCCAAGAAAGCGCGTTACCTTGACGGTCGGTGATGGTCACGATTGTGTTGTTAAAAGATGCATGGATGTGGGCGATGCCATCAACCACTGTCTTTTTAACTTTTTTACGAGGACGAGCAGCAGGTTTTGCCATGATTAATTTCCTGTCGATTCGCGTGGGCGATTACTTGCGGATCGGCTTACGCGGACCTTTACGGGTACGCGCGTTAGTCTTGGTACGCTGACCGCGTACTGGAAGACCACGACGATGACGCAGACCACGGTAGCAACCGAGGTCCATCAAACGCTTGATTTTCATGTTGATTTCGCGACGCAGGTCACCTTCAGTGGTGAACTTCGCCACTTCGCCACGCAACAGCTCAATCTGCTCGTCGCTCAGATCCTTGATCTTTGCGGCTGGGTTTACCCCAGTATCTGCGCAAATTTTCTGCGCAGTAGTGCGACCAACACCATAGATGTAGGTCAGCGAGATAACAGTGTGCTTGTTATCTGGAATGTTAACGCCTGCAATACGGGCCATTCAGTGGGACTCCAATTGACAGCTACCTACGCCCCGGAAGCCAAGAAATAGGGCGCGAGATAATATCGCTGTAATAACAAATAATCAACCCGGCAGCGCACTAGCTGCCGGGCTTCAAGCGGATCACACTCAGCCTTGGCGCTGTTTGTGACGCGGTTCCGCGCTGCAAATTACTCGAACAACACCTTCGCGGCGAATAATCTTGCAGTTACGGCACAGCTTTTTCACCGATGCACGAACTTTCATCACCAACTCCTCGAACCTTATGGGTACTCAGCGCAACATGCCGCTGCCGTAACCCTTCAGGTTGGCTTTCTTCATCAGGGATTCGTACTGGTGCGAAACGAGGTGCGATTGTACTTGGGACATGAAGTCCATCACAACCACGACGACGATCAGCAACGAGGTCCCGCCAAGGTAGAACGGAACGTTTGCTGCAACCACCAGGAACTGGGGCAACAGGCAGACGGCCGTCATATATAGAGCACCGAACATGGTCAAGCGAGTCAGAACGCCATCAATGTAGCGCGCAGACTGCTCACCTGGACGAATACCCGGAATAAAGGCACCGGACTTCTTCAGGTTTTCCGCTACGTCTTTCGGATTGAACATCAACGCCGTATAGAAGAAGCAGAAGAAAATAATCCCTGCACTAAACAGCAGAATATTCAACGGCTGACCAGGAGCGATCGACTGCGAGATGTCCTGCAACCAGCCCATACCTTCAGACTGACCGAACCAGGCACCCAACGAAGCCGGAAACAGCAAAATGCTGCTCGCGAAAATGGCAGGAATAACCCCGGCCATGTTCACTTTCAGCGGCAGGTGGCTGGTCTGCGCGGCAAAGACCTTGCGGCCCTGCTGACGCTTGGCGTAGTGAACAGCAATACGACGCTGGCCACGCTCAATGAACACCACAAAACCGATAATCGCTACTGCCAACAAACCGATGGCAACCAGGGCGAAGATATTGATATCACCCTGACGTGCAGACTCGAAAGACTGCCCAATCGCTCTCGGAAGACCGGCAACGATACCTGCGAAAATCAACATCGAGATACCGTTACCAACACCACGCTCAGTAATCTGCTCACCCAGCCACATCATGAACATCGCACCAGCCACAAATGTGGATACCGCGACGAAATGGAAGCCAAAGTCACCAGTGAACGCAACACCCTGCCCGGCCAGGCCAACGGACATGCCGATAGCCTGGACCAGGGCGAGGATGACAGTGCCGTAGCGGGTGTACTGGCTTATCTTGCGACGGCCAGCTTCACCTTCCTTCTTCAACTGCTCCAACTGCGGACTGACGGCGGTCATCAGTTGCATGATGATCGATGCCGAGATGTACGGCATGATCCCCAGTGCAAAGATGCTCATCCGTTCCAGCGCGCCGCCGGAAAACATGTTGAACAAGCTAAGAATGGTCCCCTCATTCTGTCGAAACAGGTCTGCGAGTCGGTCCGGGTTGATACCTGGAACCGGGATGTGTGCGCCTATTCGGTAGACGATAATCGCCAGGAACAGAAAACGCAGACGAGCCCAAAGTTCAGACATACCGCCTTTGCCGAGCGCTGAGAGAGCACCTTGCTTAGCCATTTATTCCTCGAACTTGCCGCCAGCTGCTTCGATAGCCGAACGCGCACCTTTGGTGGCGCCGATTCCCTTGCCGATAGTGACAGCGCGAGTCACTTCACCGGACAGCATGATTTTCACACGCTGTACGTTGACGTTGATCACGTTGGCATCTTTCAGGGTCTGCACGGTAACGATGTCGCCTTCCACTTTGGCCAGCTCGGACAGACGCACTTCTGCGCGGTCCATGGCTTTCAGGGAAACGAAACCGAACTTCGGCAGGCGACGATGCAGCGGCTGTTGACCGCCTTCAAAGCCTGGAGCGATGGTGCCACCGGAGCGGGAGGACTGACCTTTGTGGCCACGGCCACCGGTCTTGCCCAAACCACTACCGATACCACGGCCCGGACGATGCTTTTCGCGACGGGAACCCGGCGCTGGACTCAGATCATTGAGTTTCATCGAATTAACCCTCGACACGCAGCATGTAGTAAGCCTTGTTGATCATCCCGCGATTCTCGGGAGTATCAAGTACTTCTACAGTGTGACCGATGCGACGCAGACCCAAACCCTTAACGCACAATTTGTGGTTAGGGATGCGGCCGGTCATGCTTTTGATCAGCGTTACTTTAACGGTAGCCATGATCAGAAGATCTCCTTGACGCTTTTGCCACGCTTGGCGGCAATGGATTCAGGAGACTGCATTGCTTTCAAACCCTTGAAAGTGGCGTGAACCACGTTCACCGGGTTAGTCGAGCCGTAGCACTTGGCCAGAACGTTCTGAACGCCAGCAACTTCGAGGACAGCACGCATAGCGCCGCCAGCGATGATACCGGTACCTTCAGAGGCAGGCTGCATGTACACCTTCGAAGCGCCGTGAGCGGACTTCATTGCGTACTGCAGAGTAGTGCCGTTCAGATCAACTTGGATCATGTTGCGACGAGCAGCTTCCATTGCCTTCTGGATCGCAGCAGGCACTTCACGTGACTTGCCACGGCCGAAGCCAACGCGCCCTTTACCATCACCTACCACGGTCAACGCGGTGAAAGTGAAGATACGGCCGCCTTTAACGGTTTTGGCTACGCGGTTAACTTGAACCAGCTTCTCAATGTAGCCTTCGTCGCGCTTTTGGTCGTTATTTGACATAACTTAGAACTCCAGCCCAGCTTCACGAGCAGCATCAGCCAGCGCTTTCACGCGGCCGTGGTACTTGAAGCCAGAGCGGTCGAAAGCCACTTGCGAGACGCCGGCGGCCTTAGCACGCGTAGCGACCAGCTGGCCAACCTTAGTGGCCGCGTCGATGTTGCCAGTGGCACCATCACGCAGTTCTTTATCCAAAGTCGAGGCGCTTGCCAGGACTTTGTTGCCGTCGGCCGAGATGACCTGGGCGTAGATGTGCTGCGACGAGCGGAACACGCAGAGACGCACGACTTCGAGTTCGTGCATTTTCAGGCGTGCTTTGCGAGCGCGACGCAGTCGAGTAACTTTTTTGTCGGTCATTTGCTATGCCCTACTTCTTCTTGGCTTCTTTACGACGGACGACTTCGTCCGCGTAGCGCACACCTTTGCCTTTGTACGGCTCTGGTGGACGGAAGTCGCGGATCTCAGCGGCCACCTGACCTACCAGCTGCTTATCAATACCCTTGATCAGGATATCGGTTTGGCTAGGGGTCTCAGCGGTGATGCCTTCCGGCAGTTCGTAATCCACTGGGTGCGAGAAGCCAAGGGCCAGGTTCAGAACCGTGCCTTTTGCTTGCGCTTTGTAACCAACACCGACCAGCTGGAGCTTGCGCTCGAAGCCTTGGCTTACGCCTTGGACCATGTTGTTTACCAACGCACGAGTGGTACCGGCCATTGCGCGAGTTTGTTGATCGCCATTGCGAGCAGCGAAACGCAGCTCACCAGCTTCTTCAACGATCTCAACGGACGAATGGATGTTCAGTTCCAGAGTGCCCTTGGCACCCTTCACCGAAAGCTGTTGGCCTGCGAATTTTACTTCGACACCGGCTGGCAGCTTAACGGGGTTCTTAGCGACGCGTGACATGCTTATCCCCCCTTAGAACACAGTGCAAAGAACTTCGCCGCCGACACCGGCAGCGCGCGCAGCACGATCCGTCATCACACCTTTGTTGGTGGAGACGATAGACACACCGAGACCGCCACGAACTTTTGGCAGATCATCAACGGACTTGTACTGACGCAGGCCTGGACGGCTAACGCGCTTCACTTCTTCGATGACCGGACGGCCTTCGAAGTACTTCAGCTCGATGGACAGCAGTGGTTTGATTTCGCTGCTGATCTGATAACCCGCAATGTAGCCTTCGTCTTTCAGGACTTTGGCAACAGCAACCTTCAACGTGGAAGATGGCATGCTTACGACGGACTTTTCAGCCATCTGGGCATTACGGATACGAGTTAGCATGTCCGCTAACGGGTCCTGCATACTCATGGCTAGACGCTCCTAATACAAAAAAATTAGCCTTGCGGCCATTACGTGTCGCCGAGAATCTCCGAGCACAAAACACACGGGCTCAGGCGAGCCGCGTATTTTAGACACACTCCGGAAATGAAACAAGCCCCAAAAGGGGCTTGTTCCAGATTCTAGGCCACCGGTGGTCAGTATCTTGCGATCCTGGCCACCGAGACTTCGAACGTACTTACCAGCTGGCTTTAACCAGACCTGGTACGTCACCACGCATTGCCGCTTCACGCAGTTTGTTACGGCCGAGGCCGAACTTGCGGTAAACGCCGTGTGGACGACCGGTCAGGCGGCAGCGGTTACGCATGCGCGAAGCGCTTGCGTCACGTGGCTGCTTCTGCAGAGCAACTGTAGCTTCCCAACGCGCTTCTGGACTTGCGTTCAGATCAACGATGATTGCTTTCAGTGCTGCACGCTTCTTGGCGTACTTGGCAACCGTGAGCTGACGCTTCAGCTCGCGGTTTTTCATGCTCATCTTGGCCATGGTCCTACTCCAATCAGTTGCGGAACGGGAATTTGAACGCACGCAGCAGAGCGCGGCCTTCATCATCGTTCTTGGCAGTGGTGGTCAGGGTGATGTCCAGACCGCGGAGAGCATCGATCTTGTCGTAGTCGATTTCCGGGAAGATGATCTGCTCTTTAACGCCCATGCTGTAGTTACCACGACCATCGAAGGACTTGGCATTCAGGCCGCGGAAGTCGCGGACCCGAGGCAGGGAGATCGACAGCAGACGATCCAGGAATTCGTACATACGCTCACGGCGCAGAGTCACTTTGACGCCGATCGGCCATCCTTCACGGACTTTAAAGCCAGCGATGGATTTACGAGCGTAGGTCACAACGACTTTTTGGCCGGTGATCTTTTCCAGGTCAGCAACAGCGTGCTCGATGACTTTTTTGTCGCCGATCGCTTCGCCCAGACCCATGTTCAGGGTGATTTTGGTAACGCGCGGAACTTCCATCACGTTCGAAAGCTTAAGTTCTTCCTTAAGTTTCGGTGCGATTTCCTTCCGGTAAATCTCTTTTAGTCGTGCCATGGTCTTCTACCTAGCAGTGTTCAAGCATCAACCGCTTTTTGGGTCGACTTGAAGACACGAATTTTCTTACCGTCTTCTACTTTGAAACCAACGCGGTCAGCCTTGTTGGTTTCGCCGTTGAAGATGGCGACGTTAGAAGCGTGCAGTGGCGCTTCTTTCTCGACGATACCGCCTTGTACGCCCGACATCGGGTTAGGCTTGGTATGACGCTTGACCAGGTTCAGACCACCAACGACCAGACGGTCATCAGCAAGAACCTTCAGCACCTTACCGCGCTTACCTTTGTCTTTGCCGGCGATCACGATGATCTCGTCGTCACGACGAATCTTTTGCATGTCGGATCTCCTTACAGCACTTCTGGGGCGAGCGAGACGATCTTCATGAACTTCTCAGTACGAAGTTCACGGGTCACTGGCCCAAAGATACGGGTGCCGATCGGCTCTTGCTTGTTGTTCAGAAGAACAGCAGCGTTGCCATCAAAGCGGATAATGGAGCCATCTGCACGGCGTACGCCGTGACGAGTGCGGACTACAACAGCAGTCATCACTTGGCCTTTTTTCACTTTACCGCGAGGAATTGCTTCCTTCACGGTAACTTTGATGATGTCACCGATACCAGCGTAACGACGATGGGAGCCACCCAGCACCTTGATGCACATAACGCGGCGTGCGCCGCTGTTATCGGCCACATCGAGCATGGATTGAGTCTGAATCATATAATTTCTCCGACCCCTAGTCCTTAGACTTCCACAGCGCGTTCGAGAACATCAACCAGGGCCCAAGACTTGGTCTTGGCCAACGGACGAGTTTCACGAATAGTGACTTTGTCGCCGATGTGGCACTGGTTGGTTTCGTCGTGCGCGTGCAGCTTAGTCGAACGCTTAACGTATTTACCGTAGATCGGGTGCTTAACGCGACGCTCGATCAAAACGGTGATGGTTTTGTCCATCTTGTCGCTGACAACACGGCCAGTCAGCGTACGGACAGTCTTTTCGGCTTCAGCCATGATCACTTACCTGCCTGCTGGTTGAGCACAGTCTTCACGCGAGCAATGTCACGCTTAACTTGCGAGAGCAGATGAGACTGCCCCAACTGGCCAGTTGCTTTCTGCATACGCAGATTGAACTGGTCGCGCAGCAGGCCGAGCAGTTGCTCGTTCAGCTGCTGTGCGGATTTTTCACGAAGTTCATTCGCTTTCATCACATCACCGTCCGTTTAACAAAGGAGGTGGCGAGCGGCAGCTTTGCAGCAGCCAGGGCGAAAGCCTCACGCGCCAGCTCTTCAGTAACACCCTCGATTTCATACAGGACTTTGCCTGGCTGAATCTGGGCAACCCAATATTCCACGTTACCCTTACCTTTACCCATCCGAACTTCGAGGGGCTTTTTGGAGATAGGCTTGTCCGGGAATACACGGATCCAGATCTTGCCGCCACGTTTAACGTGACGGGTCAGTGCACGACGCGCTGACTCGATCTGACGAGCGGTGAGACGACCACGAGCTACAGACTTCAGCGCATATTCGCCGAAGCTGACTTTGCTACCGCGCTGAGCCAGACCACGGTTGTGGCCTGTCATCTGCTTGCGGAACTTCGTACGCTTTGGTTGCAACATTTGGCGTACCCCTTACTTAGCAGCTTTTTTACGAGGCGCTGGTGCTTGTGGTTTCAGTTCTTCTTGGCGACCACCAATTACTTCGCCTTTGAAGATCCAAACCTTTACACCGATCACACCGTAGGTGGTGTGAGCTTCGTAGTTGGCATAGTCGATGTCGGCACGCAGGGTGTGCAGTGGCACACGACCTTCGCGATACCATTCAGTACGTGCGATTTCAGCACCGCCGAGACGACCGCTCACTTGGATTTTGATGCCTTTGGCACCAATGCGCATGGCGTTCTGTACTGCGCGCTTCATAGCGCGACGGAACATAACGCGACGCTCCAGCTGCTGAGCTACGCTCTGCGCAACCAGCATACCGTCGAGCTCCGGCTTGCGGATCTCTTCGATATTGATGTGCACAGGCACACCCATTTGCTTGGTCAGGTCCTGACGCAGTTTCTCAACATCTTCACCTTTCTTCCCGATAACGATACCTGGACGAGCGGTGTGGATGGTGATACGTGCAGTTTGAGCAGGACGATGGATATCGATACGGCTCACGGACGCGCTTTTTAGTTTGTCTTGGAGATACTCACGCACCTTCAGATCAGCGAACAAGTAGTCCGCATAAGTCCGACCGTCTGCGTACCAGACGGAGGTGTGCTCCTTGACGATTCCCAGGCGAATGCCAATGGGATGTACTTTCTGACCCATCTCTTCGACTCCGTTACTTGTCAGCAACCTTGACAGTGATATGGCAAGACCGCTTGACGATGCGATCAGCTCGGCCTTTGGCACGAGGCATGATGCGCTTCAGCGAACGCCCTTCGTTGACGAAAACGGTGCTGACCTTCAGGTCATCAACGTCTGCGCCTTCGTTGTGCTCGGCGTTGGCTACGGCCGACTCCAGCACTTTCTTGATGATCTCGGCGGCTTTCTTACTGCTGAAAGCCAACAGGTTGAGCGCTTCGCCCACCTTCTTCCCGCGGATCTGGTCGGCGACCAAGCGGGCTTTCTGGGCGGAGATTCGAGCGCCCGACAACTTAGCGGCTACTTCCATCGTTCCTTACCCCTTAACGCTTGGCTTTCTTGTCTGCCACGTGCCCACGATATGTGCGGGTACCGGCAAACTCGCCTAGTTTGTGGCCGACCATGTCTTCGTTCACGAGAACTGGAACATGTTGACGACCGTTATGCACTGCAATGGTCAGACCGACCATTTGTGGCAGGATCATCGAACGACGCGACCAGGTTTTCACCGGTTTGCGATCGTTCTTTTCCGCCGCCACTTCGATCTTCTTCAGTAGGTGAAGATCAATAAAAGGACCTTTTTTCAGAGAACGTGGCACTGTCGTATCCCTCTATTTACTTGCGACGACGGACGATCATTTTGTCGGTACGCTTATTACCACGAGTCTTCGCGCCCTTAGTCGGGAAGCCCCATGGCGATACCGGATGACGACCACCAGAGGTACGACCTTCACCACCACCGTGTGGGTGGTCAACCGGGTTCATGGCAACACCACGAACGGTTGGGCGAACGCCACGCCAGCGTTTGGCACCAGCTTTACCCAGCGAACGCAGGCTGTGCTCGGAGTTCGAGACTTCGCCCAGGGTCGCACGGCATTCAGCCAATACTTTACGCATTTCACCAGAGCGCAGACGCAGGGTCACGTAGACACCTTCACGAGCGATCAGCTGAGCCGAAGCACCAGCGGAACGAGCGATTTGCGCGCCTTTACCCGGCTTCAATTCGATGCCGTGTACGGTGCTACCAACTGGAATGTTGCGCAGTTGCAGAGCGTTGCCCGGCTTGATCGGTGCCAAAGCACCTGCGATCAGCTGGTCACCAGCACTCACGCCTTTAGGGGCGATGATGTAGCGACGCTCGCCATCTGCGTACAGCAGCAGAGCGATGTGAGCAGTACGGTTTGGATCGTATTCGATACGCTCGACAGTGGCAGCGATGCCATCTTTGTCGTTGCGACGGAAGTCGACCAGACGATAATGCTGCTTATGGCCACCACCGATGTGACGAGTGGTAATACGACCATTGTTGTTACGACCACCAGTCTTCGATTTCTTCTCGAGCAGCGGTGCGTGAGGAGCGCCTTTATGCAGCTCCTGGTTGACCACCTTGACCACAAAACGGCGGCCAGGGGAAGTCGGTTTGCATTTAACGATTGCCATGATGCACCCCTTCCTTACTCAGCACTGCTGCTGAAATCGAGATCTTGGCCTGGCTGAAGGGAGATAACTGCCTTCTTCCAGTCATTACGCTTGCCCAGACCGCGAGCAGTGCGCTTGCTCTTACCCAGAACATTCAGGGTAGTAACACGCTCTACTTTCACGCTGAACAGGCTTTCGACGGCCTTCTTGATTTCCAGCTTGGTTGCGTCAGTTGCAACCTTGAAAACGAACTGGCCTTTCTTGTCAGCCAGAACCGTAGCCTTTTCGGAAACGTGCGGGCCAAGCAGAACTTTAAATACGCGTTCCTGGTTCATCCCAGCAGCTCCTCGAATTTCTTCACGGCCGACACGGTGATCAACACCTTGTCGTATGCGATCAGACTAACTGGATCGGAACCTTGCACGTCACGTACATCAACGTGTGGCAGGTTGCGAGCAGCCAGGTACAGGTTCTGATCAACAGCTTCAGACACGATCAGGACGTCAGTCAGGCCCATGCCGTTCAGCTTGTTCAGCAGATCTTTGGTTTTCGGCGCTTCAACAGCGAAGTCCTGAACCACGACCAGACGATCAGTACGCACGAGTTCAGCAAGGATGGAGCGCAGTGCTGCGCGATACATCTTCTTGTTGAGCTTCTGGGTGTGATCCTGTGGACGTGCTGCGAAAGTGGTACCGCCGCCACGCCAGATTGGGCTACGGATAGTACCGGCACGAGCGCGGCCAGTACCTTTCTGACGCCAAGGGCGCTTACCGCCACCACGAACGTCGGAACGGGTCTTTTGCTGCTTGCTACCTTGACGGCCGCCGGCCATGTAGGCCACGACTGCTTGGTGAACCAGCGTCTCGTTGAATTCGCCGCCAAATGTCAGTTCGGAAACTTCGATCGCTTGAGCGTCATTTACGTTTAATTGCATGTCAGCTTCCCCTTAACCGCGAGCCTTGGCCGCTGGACGTACAACCAGGTTGCCGCCAGTAGCGCCAGGAACAGCACCCTTGACCAACAACAGATTGCGTTCAGCGTCGACGCGCACTACTTCGAGGGACTGCACGGTCACGCGCTCAGCGCCCATATGACCGGACATTTTTTTGCCCTTGAATACACGACCAGGAGTCTGGCACTGGCCAATAGAGCCCGGGACGCGGTGGGAAACGGAGTTACCGTGAGTGTTGTCTTGGCCACGGAAATTCCAACGCTTGATCGTACCCTGGAAGCCTTTACCCTTGGACTGACCGGTTACATCAACCAGTTGACCAGCGGCGAAGATTTCAGCGTTGATCAGATCGCCAGCCTGGTAGTCGCCGTCTTCAAGACGGAACTCCATGACAGTACGACCAGCTGCAACGTTTGCTTTAGCGAAGTGACCTGCTTGAGCAGCAGTCACACGCGAAGCACGACGCTCGCCGACAGTGACTTGCACTGCACGATAGCCATCGGTTTCTTCAGTTTTAAACTGGGTGACGCGATTCGGTTCGATCTCAATGACCGTGACCGGAATGGAGACACCTTCTTCGGTGAAAATACGGGTCATACCGCATTTACGACCGACTACACCAATAGTCATGTTGTAAACCTCATGAGTGTACGGGGCTTTCACCCGCTATGGCCGCCCATTTCAGAGCGTTACACGACTAAGACCCAAGTCTTAGCCGAGGCTGATCTGTACTTCCACACCGGCCGCCAGATCAAGCTTCATAAGTGCATCAACGGTTTTATCCGTTGGCAGGACGATGTCCAGCACGCGCTTATGAGTACGGATCTCGTACTGGTCACGCGCGTCTTTGTTGACGTGCGGGGAGACCAGAACGGTGAACCGCTCTTTACGGGTAGGCAGTGGAATTGGACCACGCACTTGAGCACCAGTACGTTTCGCGGTTTCCACGATTTCCTGGGTGGATTGGTCGATCAGTTTGTGGTCAAAAGCCTTCAACCTGATACGAATTTGCTGATTTGCCATTGGATTTCAGACTCCGGCTGCTATTCCCAGCGAGCGCAACACGCCCGTTAAAAGGAGGCGCAATTCTATAGACGCCCCATATGGGTGTCAACTCAATAAAAAAGCCCCCGCTGAGCGGGGGCTTTTTCAAGTCATCACTTATTAAGCGATGATTTTGGCTACGACGCCAGCGCCGACGGTACGACCGCCTTCACGGATAGCGAAACGCAGACCATCTTCCATTGCGATGGTTTTGATCAGGGTGACAACCATTTTGATGTTGTCGCCTGGCATTACCATTTCAACGCCTTCCGGCAGTTCGCAGTTACCGGTCACGTCAGTGGTCCGGAAGTAGAACTGTGGACGGTAGCCTTTGAAGAACGGAGTGTGACGACCGCCTTCTTCTTTGCTCAACACGTACACTTCAGCTTCGAAGGTAGTGTGCGGCTTAACCGAACCTGGCTTGACCAGAACCTGGCCACGCTCAACGTCGTCACGCTTGGTACCACGCAGCAGAACGCCGCAGTTCTCGCCTGCACGACCTTCGTCGAGCAGTTTACGGAACATTTCAACACCGGTGCAGGTGGTGACGGTAGTGTCACGCAGACCAACGATTTCCAGTGGATCTTGAACCTTAACGATACCGCGCTCGATACGACCAGTCACAACAGTACCACGACCGGAGATCGAGAATACGTCTTCGATTGGCATCAGGAACGGCTTGTCGATAACACGAACTGGATCTGGGATGTAGCTGTCCAGAGTCTCAACCAGTTTACGAACGGCAGTGGTGCCCATTTCGTTGTCGTCAAGACCGTCCAGAGCCATACGAGCAGAACCGATGATGATCGGAGTGTCGTCGCCTGGGAAGTCGTAAGTGCTCAGCAGATCGCGCACTTCCATCTCAACCAGTTCCAGCAGCTCAGCGTCGTCTACCAGGTCAGCCTTGTTCAGGAAAACCACGATGTACGGAACGCCTACCTGACGGGACAGCAGGATGTGCTCACGGGTTTGTGGCATCGGACCATCAGCGGCCGAGCAAACCAGGATCGCGCCGTCCATCTGGGCAGCACCGGTGATCATGTTCTTCACATAGTCAGCGTGACCTGGGCAGTCAACGTGAGCGTAGTGACGGATCAGCGAGTTGTATTCAACGTGCGCGGTGTTGATGGTGATACCACGAGCTTTTTCTTCTGGTGCGCTGTCGATCTTGTCGAAGTCAACACGAGCCGAACCGAAAACTTCGGAGCAGACGCGAGTCAGAGCAGCGGTCAGAGTGGTTTTACCGTGGTCAACGTGGCCGATAGTGCCAACGTTTACGTGCGGTAGGGAACGATCAAATTTTTCTTTAGCCACGACAATTAACTCCTTGCCTAAAGGACTGAATCAGCCTTGTTTTTTGGATACAGTTTCAGCGATGTGCGCCGGAGCTGTGTTGTATTTTTTGAATTCCATAGAGTAGCTTGCGCGACCCTGAGACATGGAACGAACGTCGGTCGCATAACCGAACATCTCGCCCAACGGAACCTCGGCACGAATCACTTTGCCGGAAACCGTATCTTCCATACCCAAGATCATGCCGCGACGACGGTTAAGGTCGCCCATCACGTCACCCATGTAGTCTTCAGGCGTAACGACTTCTACTGCCATGATTGGCTCAAGCAACTCACCACCGCCCTTCTGGGCCAGTTGCTTGGTAGCCATGGAAGCAGCCACCTTAAACGCCATCTCGTTGGAGTCGACGTCGTGGTAAGAACCGTCAAAAACGGTCGCCTTCAGGCCGATGAGCGGATAGCCGGCAACAACACCGTTCTTCATCTGCTCTTCGATACCCTTCTGGATAGCCGGGATGTATTCCTTAGGAACAACACCGCCCACTACTTCGTTCACGAATTGCAGACCTTCCTGACCTTCATCAGCAGGAGCAAAACGGATCCAGCAATGGCCGAACTGGCCACGACCGCCGGACTGACGAACGAATTTGCCTTCGATTTCGCAGTTCTTCGTGATGCGCTCACGATAGGAAACCTGAGGCTTACCGATGTTGGCTTCGACGTTGAACTCACGGCGCATCCGGTCAACCAGGATGTCCAGGTGAAGCTCGCCCATGCCGGAGATGATCGTTTGACCAGTCTCTTCATCAGTCTTGACGCGGAAAGATGGATCTTCCTGAGCAAGCTTGCCCAGAGCGATACCCATTTTTTCCTGGTCATCCTTGGTCTTAGGCTCAACGGCAACCGAAATAACCGGCTCCGGGAAGTCCATGCGAACCAGGATGATTGGCTTGGCAGCGTCGCACAAGGTCTCACCAGTGGTGACGTCCTTCATGCCGATCAGGGCCGCGATGTCACCAGCGCGTACTTCCTTGATCTCTTCACGGGCGTTTGCGTGCATTTGCACCATACGACCCACACGCTCTTTCTTGCCTTTAACCGAGTTGATCACGCCGTCGCCGGAGGCCAACACGCCCGAGTAAACGCGGACGAAGGTCAAAGTACCCACGAATGGGTCAGTAGCGATCTTGAACGCCAGAGCCGAGAACGGCTCGCTGTCATCGGCGTGACGCTCCATCTCTTCTTCCTCGTTATCAGGGTTGGTACCCTTGATAGCAGGAATGTCGGTTGGAGCAGGCAGGTAGTCGATAACGGCGTCGAGAACCAGGGGAACACCCTTGTTCTTGAAGGAAGAACCGCAAACAGCCAGAACGATCTCACCAGCGATAGTACGCTGACGCAGAGCGGCCTTGATTTCCACGTTGGTGAGTTCTTCACCTTCGAGGTACTTGTTCATCAGCTCTTCGCTGGCTTCGGCAGCAGCCTCAACCATGTTGTTACGCCACTCGTCAGCCAGCTCCTGCAGTTCTGCAGGGATAGGCTTACGAACAGGAACCATGCCTTTGTCAGCGTCATTCCAGTAAACAGCTTCCATGTTGATCAGATCGATCTGACCCTGGAAGTTGTCTTCGGAACCGATAGCCAACTGGATTGGCACCGGAGTGTGACCCAGACGCTGTTTGATCTGACCGATCACGCGCAGGAAGTTGGCACCAGCACGGTCCATCTTGTTTACGTAAACAAGACGTGGAACGCCGTACTTGTTGGCCTGACGCCATACGGTTTCCGACTGAGGCTCAACACCCGAAGTACCGCAGAACACAACGACAGCGCCGTCGAGTACACGCAGGGAACGCTCAACTTCAATGGTGAAGTCTACGTGGCCCGGGGTATCGATTACGTTGAAGCGGTGCTCGTCCTTGTACTGCTTCTCGGAACCTTTCCAGAAGGCGGTAATAGCAGCAGAAGTAATGGTAATACCACGCTCCTGCTCCTGAACCATCCAGTCTGTGGTCGCGGCGCCGTCATGCACCTCGCCCATTTTGTGACTTTTGCCGGTGTAAAACAGTACGCGCTCGGTGGTGGTGGTTTTACCAGCATCCACGTGAGCAACGATACCGATGTTACGGTAGCGGCTAATCGGAGTAGTACGAGCCATAAAGCCCTCGCAAAATTAGTGAAGCTAGAATTAGAAGCGGTAGTGCGAGAAAGCTTTGTTGGCTTCAGCCATACGGTGCACGTCTTCACGCTTCTTAACAGCAGCACCTTTACCTTCAGCAGCGTCCAACAGTTCGCCAGCCAAACGCAGGGCCATAGACTTCTCGCCGCGCTTACGGGCGAAGTCTACCAACCAGCGCATTGCCAAAGCGTTACGACGGGACGGGCGAACTTCAACCGGAACCTGGTAAGTAGCACCGCCTACACGGCGCGACTTCACTTCGACCAGCGGAGCGATGGCGTCGAGAGCTTTCTCGAAGATTTCCAGGGGGTCGCTGTTCTTGCGTTCTTTAACCTTTTCCAGCGCGCCATAAACGATACGCTCGGCAACGGCTTTCTTGCCGCTTTCCATTACGTGGTTCATGAACTTGGCCAGGATTTGGCTTCCGTATTTTGGATCGTCAAGCACTTCGCGCTTGGCTGCTACGCGTCTTCTTGGCATGGATAAGCCCTCAAACGGTCTTCAGGTTCGCTCGGAATCGGTGCCCTTTCGGGACGCCTCCGACCTTACTCTTATCGACTCAGAAAATAAGATGATTCAGTTTTACAAAAAGCCGCTACTACTTAGGCTTCTTGGTACCGTACTTCGAACGACCCTGGTTACGACCTTTAACGCCGGAAGTATCCAAGGAGCCGCGTACGGTGTGGTAACGAACACCTGGCAAGTCTTTTACACGACCGCCGCGGATCAGTACCACGCTGTGCTCTTGCAGGTTGTGACCTTCACCGCCGATGTACGAGGAAACCTCGAAACCGTTGGTCAGGCGCACACGGCATACTTTACGCAGTGCCGAGTTAGGTTTTTTCGGCGTAGTGGTATACACGCGAGTGCATACGCCACGACGTTGCGGGCAGTTCTGCAGCGCAGGCACGTCGGATTTCTCGACGATACGCTTACGCGGCTGACGTACCAGCTGGTTGATAGTTGCCATCTACTAGCTCCACTGTTGTCTTGCGACGCTATTGTCTTGCAAGAAAAGCAAAATGGCAGGAACGAATTCCCGCCAAATTTAGGGGTACAAGAGTCTAAAGAGGATCTTGTCCCCAGTCAAGGCAAGGCCCCGACCTCCCCTTCCATCGAACCGGGACAAATCTGTCTCGATCCGACGAACGGGGCTGCCAGGGCCCGGTCTTATTTACCGCAGAACTCAGTTACCGCTTGAGTTCAGCGCTTCGGTCAGTGCAGCTTCCACTTCACTGGCGCTTACGCGCAACGGCTTGTCGAGTTCACGGCGACGCTTACGCTCGCTGTGGTAGGCCAAACCGGTACCGGCCGGGATCAGACGACCCACAACCACGTTTTCTTTCAGGCCGCGCAGGTAATCGCGCTTGCCGGTTACCGCTGCTTCGGTCAGTACGCGAGTAGTCTCCTGGAAGGAGGCCGCCGAGATGAACGACTCAGTGGACAACGACGCCTTGGTGATACCCAGCAACACACGAGTGAACTTGGAAACGAATTTCTCGTCGTTCGCCAGGCGCTCGTTCTCTACCAGTACGTGAGTCAGTTCCATCTGGTCGCCCTTGATGAAACTCGAATCGCCGGATTCAGCGATTTCAACTTTACGCAGCATCTGACGCAGGATGGTCTCGATGTGCTTATCGTTGATCTTCACGCCTTGCAGACGGTAAACGTCCTGGATCTCGTTAACGATGTACTTGGCCAGCGCACTCACACCCAGCAGACGCAGGATGTCGTGTGGATCGCTCGGGCCGTCGGAGATAACTTCGCCGCGGTTTACCTGTTCGCCTTCGAAAACGTTCAGGTGACGCCACTTCGGAATCAGCTCTTCGTACGGATCGCTACCGTCGTTCGGGGTGATAACCAGGCGGCGCTTGCCCTTGGTCTCTTTACCGAACGCGATGGTGCCGCTGACTTCAGCCAGAATCGACGCTTCTTTCGGACGACGAGCTTCGAACAAGTCGGCAACACGCGGCAGACCACCGGTGATGTCACGGGTCTTCGAAGTTTCTTGCGGGATACGAGCGATAACATCACCGATCGCGATCTTCGCACCATCCGCAACACCGACCAGGGCGTTGGCTGGCAGGAAGTACTGAGCGATAACGTCAGTGCCTGGCAGCAACAGATCCTTGCCGTTGTCATCAACCATCTTCACGGCAGGACGGATATCTTTGCCTGCAGCTGGACGGTCTTTGGCGTCGAGTACTTCAATGTTGGTCATACCGGTCAATTCGTCAGTCTGACGCTTGATCGTGATGCCTTCTTCCATGCCCACGTAGGTCACGGTACCTTTCATTTCGGTAACGATTGGGTGAGTGTGCGGATCCCACTTGGCCACGATTGCGCCAGCGTCGACCTTGTCACCTTCTTTAACCGAAATCACAGCACCGTACGGCAGCTTGTAACGCTCACGCTCACGACCGTAGTCATCAGCGATTGCCAGCTCACCGGAACGGGACACAGCAACCAGGTGGCCATCCACTCGCTCAACGTGCTTCAGGTTGTGCAGACGGACGGTACCGCCATTCTTCACCTGAACGCTGTCGGCTGCGGAGGTCCGGCTTGCCGCACCACCGATGTGGAACGTACGCATGGTCAGCTGGGTACCTGGCTCACCGATGGACTGGGCAGCGATAACGCCGACCGCTTCACCGATGTTCACCTGGTGACCACGAGCCAAGTCACGGCCGTAGCACTTGGCGCAAATGCCGTAGCGGGTTTCGCAGCTGATCGGCGAGCGAACAATCACTTCGTCGATGCTGTTGAGTTCGATGAACTCGACCCACTTCTCGTCTACCAGGGTGCCGGCAGGAACGATGACTTCCTCGGTACCTGGCTTGAATACGTCACGGGCGATTACTCGACCCAGTACGCGCTCACCCAACGGTTCTACAACGTCGCCGCCTTCGATGTGCGGAGTCATCAGCAGACCGTGTTCGGTGCCGCAGTCAACTTCAGTCACAACCAAGTCTTGCGCAACGTCTACCAGACGACGAGTCAGGTAACCGGAGTTAGCGGTTTTCAACGCGGTATCCGCCAGACCTTTACGAGCACCGTGAGTCGAGATGAAGTACTGAAGTACGCTCAAACCTTCACGGAAGTTCGCAGTAATCGGCGTTTCGATGATGGAACCGTCCGGCTTGGCCATCAGGCCACGCATACCGGCGAGCTGACGGATCTGCGCAGCAGAACCCCGTGCGCCCGAGTCGGCCATCATGTACATCGAGTTGAACGACTCTTGATCGACTTCCACGCCATGACGGTCGATAACACGCTCTTTCGAGAGGTTCGACATCATCGCCTTCGACACTTCGTCGTTGGCCTTGGACCAAAGGTCGATCACTTTGTTGTACTTCTCGCCCTGGGTTACCAGGCCGGAGGCGTACTGGCTTTCGATCTCTTTCACTTCATCGGTGGCAGCACCGATGATGGCGGCTTTCTCGTCCGGGATAACGAAGTCGTTAACACCGATGGAAACGCCGGAAATGGTCGAATAAGCAAAACCGGTGTACATCAACTGGTCAGCGAAGATAACGGTCTCTTTCAAACCAACCACGCGGTAGCACTGGTTGATCAGCTTGGAGATCGCCTTTTTCTTCATTGGCTGGTTGACCACGTCGTACGACAGGCCAGGTGGAACAACCTGGAACAGCAGCGCACGGCCGACAGTGGTGTCGACGATACGGGTGTTCTTGACGCTGCCACCGTCACGATCGTTGATGGTTTCGTGGATGCGGACTTTAACCTTGGCGTGCAGTGCGGCTTCGCCGGCACGGAACACACGGTCAACTTCCTGCAGATCCGCGAACACACGACCTTCGCCCTTGGCGTTGATCGCTTCACGAGTCATGTAGTACAGACCCAATACAACGTCCTGCGACGGAACGATGATTGGCTCACCGTTGGCTGGCGACAGAATGTTGTTGGTCGACATCATCAACGCACGCGCTTCCAGCTGGGCTTCCAGCGTCAGCGGTACGTGCACGGCCATTTGGTCGCCGTCGAAGTCGGCGTTGTACGCAGCACAGACCAGCGGGTGCAGCTGGATAGCCTTACCTTCGATCAGTACTGGCTCAAACGCCTGGATACCCAGACGGTGAAGGGTCGGTGCACGGTTGAGGAGAACCGGGTGTTCACGGATCACTTCAGCGAGAACGTCCCAAACCTCTGGCAGCTCGCGCTCGACCATTTTCTTGGCAGCTTTGATGGTGGTCGCGAGACCACGCATTTCCAGCTTGCCGAAAATGAACGGCTTGAACAGCTCGAGAGCCATCTTCTTCGGCAGACCGCACTGGTGCAGACGCAGGGTCGGGCCTACGGTAATTACCGAACGACCGGAGTAGTCAACACGCTTACCGAGCAAGTTCTGACGGAAACGACCTTGCTTACCCTTGATCATGTCAGCCAGGGATTTCAGAGGACGCTTGTTCGAACCGGTGATAGCGCGGCCACGACGACCGTTGTCGAGCAGGGCATCGACAGCTTCCTGCAACATACGCTTTTCGTTGCGCACGATGATGTCCGGAGCGGACAGGTCGAGCAGACGCTTCAAGCGGTTGTTACGGTTGATCACGCGACGGTACAGGTCGTTGAGGTCGGAAGTCGCGAAGCGACCACCATCCAACGGTACCAGCGGACGCAGGTCTGGCGGCAGAACCGGCAGAACGGTCAGCACCATCCACTCTGGCAAGTTGCCGGAACCCTGGAAGGCTTCCATCAACTTCAGACGCTTGGACAGTTTCTTGATCTTGGTTTCGGAGTTGGTTTGCGGAATTTCTTCACGCAGACGGCCAATCTCGTGTTCCAGGTCGATAGCGTGCAGCAGTTCGCGGACAGCTTCGGCACCCATGCGGGCATCGAAATCGTCGCCGAACTCTTCCAGCGCTTCGAAATACTGCTCGTCGTTCAGCAGCTGACCCTTTTCAAGGGTGGTCATGCCTGGATCGATAACGACATAGCTCTCGAAGTAGAGAACGCGCTCGATATCACGCAGGGTCATGTCCATCAGCAAGCCGATACGGGACGGCAGTGATTTCAGGAACCAGATGTGGGCAACCGGCGAAGCCAGCTCGATGTGCGCCATGCGCTCACGACGAACCTTGGCCAGTGCAACTTCAACGCCGCACTTCTCGCAGATCACACCACGGTGCTTCAAGCGCTTGTACTTACCGCACAGGCACTCGTAATCCTTTACCGGGCCAAAGATCTTGGCGCAGAACAGGCCGTCACGCTCTGGTTTGAACGTACGGTAGTTGATGGTTTCCGGCTTTTTAACTTCACCGAACGACCACGAACGGATCATCTCAGGCGATGCCAACCCAATACGGATGGCGTCGAACTCTTCGACTTGACCCTGGTTTTTCAGCAAATTCAGTAGGTCTTTCAAGGCCTTTCCTCCTGGCGGAGCAGAGAGCGGGCTAAACAACCCCGCTCTCGATTCGCGTCACGTGTTATTCGGTTTCCAGATCGATATCGATGCCGAGGGAACGAATTTCTTTGATCAACACGTTGAAAGACTCGGGCATGCCCGGCTCCATACGGTGATCGCCGTCCACGATGTTTTTGTACATCTTGGTCCGACCGTTCACATCGTCCGACTTCACTGTGAGCATTTCTTGCAGAGTGTAAGCAGCACCGTATGCTTCCAGTGCCCAGACCTCCATCTCCCCGAAACGCTGACCACCGAACTGAGCCTTACCACCCAGCGGCTGCTGGGTAACCAGGCTGTACGAACCGGTAGAACGAGCGTGCATCTTGTCGTCTACCAAGTGGTTCAGCTTCAGCATGTACATGTAGCCAACAGTAACCGGGCGCTCAAACTTGTTGCCGGTACGGCCGTCGAACAGCTGCATCTGGCCGCTTTCTGGCAGGTCTGCCAGTTTCAGCATGGCCTTGATTTCGCTTTCCTTGGCACCGTCGAACACCGGGGTAGCCATTGGAACGCCGCCGCGCAGGTTCTTCGCCAGATCCAGGATTTCCTGGTCGGAGAAGGTGTCCAGTTCTTCGTTGCGACCGCCGATCTCGTTGTAGATCTCGTGCAGGAACTTACGCAGGTCTGCGACCTTGCGCTGCTCTTCGATCATACGGTTGATCTTCTCGCCCAGACCTTTGGCCGCGAGGCCCAGGTGGGTTTCAAGGATCTGACCAACGTTCATACGCGAAGGTACGCCCAACGGGTTGAGGACGACGTCTACCGGGGTGCCATTGGCATCGTGCGGCATGTCTTCAACCGGCATGATCACGGAGACCACACCTTTGTTACCGTGACGACCGGCCATCTTGTCGCCCGGCTGGATGCGGCGACGGATTGCCAGGTAAACCTTGACGATTTTCAGCACGCCTGGAGCCAGGTCATCGCCCTGCTGCAGTTTGCGCTTCTTGTCTTCGAACTTGTCGTCCAGCAGACGGCGACGATCGACGATGTAGGCCTGGGCCTTCTCGAGCTGCTCGTTCAGAGCATCTTCAGCCATGCGCAGTTTGAACCACTGCCCGTGCTCAAGACCGTCGAGTACTTCGTCGGTGATGTCCTGACCTTTCTTCAGACCTGCGCCGCCTTCAGCCTTGTGGCCTACCAGGGCGGAACGCAGACGTTCGAAGGTCGCGCCTTCAACGATACGGAACTCTTCGTTCAGATCCTTGCGGATCTCGTCGAGTTGGGTCTTCTCGATGGACAGCGCACGAGCATCACGCTCAACGCCGTCACGGGTGAAGACCTGTACGTCGATGACAGTGCCCTTGGTACCGGTAGGTACACGCAGGGAAGTGTCTTTAACGTCGCTGGCTTTTTCACCGAAGATGGCACGCAACAGCTTCTCTTCCGGAGTCAGTTGGGTCTCGCCTTTCGGAGTGACCTTACCTACCAGAATGTCGCCTGCGCCAACTTCAGCACCTACGTAAACGATACCGGCTTCGTCCAGCTTGTTCAGTGCAGCTTCACCCACGTTCGGGATGTCTGCAGTGATTTCCTCTGGCCCAAGCTTGGTGTCACGCGCCACACAGGTCAGTTCCTGAATGTGGATCGTGGTGAAGCGATCTTCCTGAACCACACGCTCGGACAGGCAGATGGAGTCTTCGAAGTTGTAACCGTTCCAGGCCATGAACGCGATGCGCATGTTCTGACCCAGTGCCAGCTCACCCATATCGGTGGACGGACCGTCTGCCATGATGTCGCTGCGCTGAACCCGATCACCCTTGCTGACCAGCGGACGCTGGTTGATGCAGGTGTTCTGGTTGGAGCGGGTGTATTTGGTCAGGTTGTAGATGTCGACACCGGCTTCGCCAGTTTCAACTTCGTCATCGGCAACACGAACCACGATACGGCTGGCATCAACGGAGTCGATCACGCCGCCACGACGAGCCACGACGCAAACGCCGGAGTCACGGGCTACGTTACGCTCCATGCCGGTACCTACCAGCGGCTTGTCAGCGCGCAGGGTCGGTACAGCTTGACGCTGCATGTTGGAACCCATCAACGCACGGTTGGCGTCATCGTGCTCCAGGAACGGGATCAGCGACGCTGCAACCGAAACTACCTGCTTCGGCGATACGTCCATCAAGGTGACGTCTTCCGGCGCCTTGACGGTGAACTCGTTCAAGTGACGAACAGCTACCAGCTCGTCGATCAGCATTTTCTTGTCGTTCATCGTGGCCGAAGCCTGAGCGATCACGTGATCAGCTTCTTCGATGGCGGACAGGAACACGATCTCGTCGGTGACCAGTGCGTCTTTCACCACGCGGTACGGGCTCTCGAGGAAGCCGTACTGGTTGGTGCGCGCATAGGCAGCCAGGGAGTTGATCAGGCCGATGTTCGGACCTTCCGGCGTTTCAATCGGGCATACACGACCGTAGTGAGTCGGGTGTACGTCACGGACTTCAAAGCCTGCACGCTCACGAGTCAGACCGCCCGGGCCCAGTGCGGAAACACGGCGCTTGTGGGTGATCTCGGAGAGCGGGTTGTTCTGGTCCATGAACTGCGAGAGCTGGCTGGAACCGAAGAACTCTTTCACCGCCGCAGCCACTGGCTTGGCGTTGATCAGGTCTTGCGGCATCAGGCCTTCGCTTTCGGCCATCGACAGACGCTCTTTGACCGCACGCTCAACACGTACCAGGCCAACGCGGAACTGGTTCTCGGCCATTTCGCCTACGCAGCGAACACGACGGTTACCCAGGTGGTCGATGTCATCGACGATGCCTTTGCCGTTACGGATGTCGACCAGGGTCTTCAGTACCGCGACGATGTCTTCCTTGCACAGCACGCCCGAACCTTCGATCTCGGTACGACCGATACGACGGTTGAACTTCATCCGGCCGACCGCAGACAGGTCATAGCGCTCAGGGCTGAAGAACAGGTTGTTGAACAGGGTCTCGGCAGCGTCTTTGGTTGGTGGCTCGCCAGGACGCATCATGCGATAGATCTCGACCAGCGCTTCCAATTGGTTGCTGGTGGAGTCGATCTTCAGGGTGTCGGAGACGAACGGGCCGCAGTCGATGTCATTGGTGTACAGGGTCTCGATGCGAACAACCTGGGACTTGGCGATTTTCGCCAGGATCTCGGTGTTCAGCTCGGTGTTGCATTCAGCCAGGATTTCGCCGGTGGCCGGGTGCACGATGACCTTGGCGGTGGTGCGACCCAGGACGTAGTCCAGAGGCACTTCCAGCGTCTTGATACCGGCTTTTTCGATCTGGTTGATGTGGCGCGCGGTAATACGGCGGCCGGCTTCAACGATGACCTTGCCTTTTTCGTCCTGGATGTCCAGAACGGCAATCTCACCACGCAGGCGCTGAGGCACCAGTTCCAGGCTGAGGGTTTCGCCGCTCAGGTGGAACACGTTAGTGGTGTAGAAAGCGTCCAGCACTTGCTCAGTGGTATAGCCGAGCGCGCGCAGCAGTACCGAGGCCGGCAGCTTGCGACGACGGTCGATACGCACGAACACGCAGTCTTTCGGGTCGAACTCGAAGTCCAACCACGAACCGCGGTACGGAATGATCCGCGCGGAGTACAGGAGCTTGCCGGAGCTGTGCGTCTTGCCGCGGTCGTGGTCAAAGAACACGCCCGGGGAACGGTGCAGCTGGGAAACGATAACGCGCTCGGTACCGTTGATAACGAAGGTACCGTTCTCAGTCATCAGGGGGATTTCACCCATGTAGACTTCTTGCTCTTTGATGTCCTTGATCGCTTTGTTCGACGACTCTTTGTCGAAGATGATCAGACGGACTTTTACCCGCAAAGGTACGGCGTACGTAACACCGCGCAACACGCATTCTTTGACATCAAATGCCGGTTCGCCCAGGCGATAACCGACGTACTCCAGCGCAGCATTGCCGGAGTAGCTGATGATCGGGAAAACGGATTTGAAGGCCGCATGCAGGCCCACGTCGCGGAACTGATCTTTGGTCGCTCCCGCCTGCAAGAATTCACGATACGAATCCAGCTGGATAGCCAGAAGGTACGGGACATCCATGACGTCCGGCAACTTGCTAAAGTCCTTGCGGATACGTTTTTTCTCAGTATATGAGTAAGCCATCAGCGTTCCCCAGCTTGGTCACCTGCTTGTTTGGCCCCTCCCGACGGGAGCAGCCAGAAAATCTTGCAAACCCCATGGTTTGCGCCACCGCATCGGGTGGTTACAGCGCGTTATAGGCGACGACCGAGTCGATTGCCAATAACGGAAAAAGGCCGGTGGCAAGAGCCACCAGCCATCAGCCTTCAGCTTAACGCTTGGGCTGGAGACGCAAGGTCGATGCTTACTTCAGCTCGACTTTAGCGCCTGCTTCTTCCAGCACTGCTTTAGCTTTGTCAGCTGCGTCTTTCGACACTGCTTCCAGAACCTGGGCAGGGGCGCCGTCAACTACTGCCTTGGCTTCTTTCAGGCCCAGACCGGTCAGTTCACGTACTGCCTTGATCACGTTTACTTTCTTCTCGCCAGCTTCCAGCAGCATGACGTTGAATTCGGTTTGCTCTTCAGCAGCAACAGCGGCAACAGCTGGGCCAGCCGAAGCAGCGGCAGCGGAAACACCGAATTTTTCTTCGAAAGCTTTGATCAGCTCAACAACCTGCAGAACCGACATTTCAGCTACGGCGTTGAGGATATCGTCTTGGGAGATAGACATTGCTGTAATTCCTGAATTGGGGGACGGCCTACGCGGCCATCGAAATAAACAAAAATACGCGAGAGGAGATGCTCAGCCTTAGGCTGCGGCAGCTTCTTTTTGCTCGCGAACTGCGGCCAGAGTACGAGCCAACTTGCTGGTAGCGCCTTGAATCACGCTCATCAGCTGAGAAATAGCTTCGTTACGGGTCGGCAGTGTTGCCAGTACGTCGATTTGGTTAGCTGCGAGGAACTTGCCCTCGAACGCAGCTGCCTTGATCTCGAACTTATCCTGACCCTTGGCGAATTCCTTGAACAAACGGGCAGCAGCGCCAGGATGTTCCTTGGAGAACGCAATCAGGGTCGGGCCAGTGAACACGTCGTTGAGGACACTGTATTCAGTGTCAGCAACAGCGCGCTTGAGCAGGGTGTTACGTACAACACGTACGTATACGCCAGCTTCACGAGCCTCTTTACGGAGTCCGGTCATAGCGCTTACTGTCACACCACGGGCATCAGCCACGACAGCGGACAGAGCAGCTTTGGCAGCCTCGTTGACTTCAGCGACGATGGCCTTCTTGTCTTCGAGATTAATTGCCACGGGTTTAACTCCTGCTTGTTACCGTTTCATCTGGCCTGGGCCGGATGTCGTTTTGGTGTCTGATTCGGTAAGGAACCGGGAGCACCATCTGCGTAGGCTTGTGGTTTAAGACTTGCGTCGCCTACGGTCTTGGATAGCCCCCGCCAGGCAGGGACCCCAATCTTTCAATTGGCGCAATTACTTGCGCCAATTTGTGTCTTATACGTCCAGCGAGCCTTGGTCGATGACCAGACCTGGGCCCATAGTGGTGCTCAGGGTAACGCGCTTGACGTAGATACCTTTCGAGGAAGCTGGCTTGATACGCTTCAGATCAGCGATCAGGGCTTCAACGTTTTCCTTCAGCTTGACGGCATCAAAGCCGACTTTGCCAACGGAGGTGTGAATGATGCCGTTTTTGTCGGTGCGATAACGAACCTGACCAGCCTTGGCGTTTTTAACCGCGGTAGCTACGTCTGGAGTCACGGTGCCGACTTTAGGGTTAGGCATCAGACCACGTGGACCAAGGATCTGACCCAGCTGACCTACAACGCGCATTGCATCCGGGGAAGCAATTACGACGTCATAGTTCAGGTCGCCGCCTTTCATTTCGGCAGCCAGGTCGTCCATGCCAACGCGATCGGCGCCGGCGGCCAGAGCAGCTTCAGCTGCTGGGCCTTGGGTGAAGACAGCTACACGTACGGTCTTGCCAGTACCGTGTGGCAGCACAGTAGCGCTACGAACGACCTGGTCGGATTTACGTGGGTCAACGCCCAGGTTTACAGCAACGTCAACAGACTCGCTGAACTTGACAGTCGACAGCTCGGTCAGCAGAGCAGCAGCGTCTACAAAATTGTAGGACTTGCCCGCTTCGATTTTGCCGGCGATAGCCTTTTGGCGCTTGGTCAGCTTAGCCATTACACACCCTCCACGTTAAGGCCCATGCTACGAGCAGAACCGGCGATGGTACGCACGGCTGCATCCATATCAGCTGCAGTCAGATCCGCGTTTTTGGTTTTCGCGATTTCTTCCAGCTGAGCACGGGTCACGGTGCCAACCTTAACGGTGTTAGGACGAGCGGAACCGCTAGTCAGACCAGCAGCTTTCTTCAACAGAACCGAAGCCGGGGTCGACTTGGTTTCGAAGGTGAAGCTACGGTCGCTGTATACAGTGATGATCACTGGAGTCGGCAGACCTGGCTCAATACCCTGAGTACGGGCGTTGAAGGCCTTGCAGAATTCCATGATGTTCACGCCGTGCTGACCCAGAGCTGGACCAACAGGTGGGCTTGGGTTGGCCTGAGCGGCCTTCACTTGCAGCTTGATGTAAGCGGTAATCTTCTTGGCCATGAGGCACTCCAATTACGGGTTCGAACGCCTCGAAAGGCTCCCCGGTTACTTGCGCGTTTATCCCAGTGACGACAAAACCCCACAGCCTAAGGCTGCGGGGTTGGGATGCTTGCTCAGCTAGACTTTTTCGACCTGGCTGAACTCTAGCTCTACCGGAGTAGAGCGACCGAAAATGAGCACTGCCACTTGGATCCGGCTCTTTTCGTAGTTAACTTCTTCGACGGTGCCGTTAAAATCAGCGAACGGACCATCTGTGACACGAACAACCTCACCCGGCTCGAACAACGTCTTCGGCTTGGGCTTGTCGCTACCATCAGCAACGCGACGCAGAATTGCTTCTGCTTCTTTGTCAGTGATCGGAGCAGGCTTATCAGCGGTACCGCCGATGAAACCCATGACGCGAGGAGTGTCCTTGACCAAGTGCCAAGTACCCTCATTCATGTCCATTTGAACCAGCACGTAGCCAGGGAAGAACTTACGTTCGCTTTTGCGTTTCTGGCCATTACGCATTTCAACCACTTCTTCAGTGGGAACCAGAATTTCGCCGAAGCCATCTTCCATGCCTGCCAGCTTTACGCGCTCTAGCAAAGAGCGCATGACATGCTTCTCGTAACCCGAGTAAGCATGCACAACGTACCAACGCTTAGCCACGGGACACCCTTAGCCAACAATCAAGGAAACAAGCCAGCCGAGCAGGGAATCAAGCCCCCACAACAGCAACGCCATAACCAGAACAACAGCCACCACGATCAACGTGGTCTGCGTGGTTTCTTGGCGAGTCGGCCAAACGACTTTACGGATCTCGGTACGAGCTTCCTTCACCAGGACCGCAAACGACTTGCCTTTTGCAGTCTGCAGGCCAACAAAGGCAGCAACAGCAGCAAGGGCGAGCAATGCGAGGACACGGTACAGGATTGGCGACCCAGAGTAGTACTGGTTACCAACAACGCCTACAACCACAACAGCGACTACTACAAGCCACTTGAGCAGATCGAAGCGAGAGCCTTGAGCTTCAGCCTTAGGAGTCATCTATGAAGATCCTGTGAAAAGAAAGCCAGACACACCAAGTGAATCTGGCAGGTCAGGAGGGAATCGAACCCCCAACCTACGGTTTTGGAGACCGTCGCTCTGCCAATTGAGCTACTGACCTAAAACAAAATCAGGCCGACAATTATGCCGATCTGAAAAAGACTTTACAACAACAAACCCCTGCAGACCTGAAACCTACCCAAACAAAACAGCAAGAGAGGGCACATTCAACCGGAGGCAGCTGTTAAAACAAAGGCAGATATTTTCATATCTGCCTTGTTATATGGAGCTCTTGAGCGGATTTGAACCGCTGACCTCACCCTTACCAAGGGTGTGCTCTACCAACTGAGCTACAAGAGCGAAACAACTTGCACAACCTGCAAACTTGGAGCGGGTAGCGGGAATCGAACCCGCATCATCAGCTTGGAAGGCTGAGGTTCTACCACTAAACTATACCCGCGGAGCTTGCAGCTCACGCTAAAATGGTGGAGGGGGAAGGATTCGAACCTTCGAAGTCGTAGACGTCAGATTTACAGTCTGATCCCTTTGGCCGCTCGGGAACCCCTCCTAAGCGAGCCGGCATTCTACATCATGCCAGCCTTCTGTCAAGCATTTTCTCATTAAAAAATATGAGGTTAGCTGCGTTGACCTTCACTTCACCCTGTCGACCTAGAAGGTCTTCACTGCGAAGCGGGCGCCATTCTATGCAAACTATTCGAAGGTTGCAATGCCTTCGCACGGCATTATTTTATGTTTTAACTCATTGAATTCATTAGCAAGGTTTTCAAAGGGCAGATCATCGGCCAGACGCCTGCTTTCAGGGGCCACTCGCAGCCAGTATCCCGACGCATCAGGCAGGTTCAGAGACTGCAGCCTGACCTTGATATCCAGGCTGGTGAGGCGCTGCTCAACGGACTGAGCCTCTTTCTGATCAGGCAAACCGCCGATATACAAGCACGTCGCCTGCGCATCAGGCGCTTTTGCCCTGTCTCGCCGAACCATCGCATCAGCCGATTCGCTCAACAGGCGGATATCTTGCTGAGAACCACGATAGAGAGCCAAAGGCGTGACATCTTTAGCGCGCAGAGGGGCCTCCTGCTGATGCCAGATGTAATAGAAGACATTGAGGACCAGCAAAAGCAGAAACAGCCAACGCATAAAAACCTCAGGACAAAGGGCACGCCATCGCCAAGCCAACAAAAACCAGATCAGGGACAAGCCTACCGTGAGGCACAGCGTCAGCCACGAGCTCAGCGTCCCCACCGGTAAGGAAGACGGTAAAATCGCTCCCCCAATAGCTTCGAGCCAACTCCAGCTGGGTCAACACAAAGCCCCTCAGCATCAGCGTACAGCCGCGCTCTACCGCCTCCACAGTTGTGCGCCCTGGAGACAGCGCCTCAAGAGCCCGTTCAGCGGCGATATCGTCATAGCGTATTTTGCGGGTATGTGTTCGAAGCTGATTACGCATCAGCGGCATCCCCGGACAAATGAAACCGCCGAGATGCTCACCGTCTGCGGAAATGAAGTCTGCTGTTGCGGCGGTGCCAAAATCGAGCACCAGGCACGCGCCCGACGCCAGCTGAAACCCACCCAGCATCGCGAGCCAACGATCCAGTCCCAGGCGCTCGAAATCTTCGTACCCGTTCCGCACCCCACCCATCTGCCTCGCCGAAGCAGCACACAGCACCTTGACGCCAAATGCCTCGACCAGGGTAGCGACCAGTTGACTTGTCTCATCCGAAGCGCGAACACTCACCAGCCGGCAGTGTTTTAACGCGAGCCCCGTGAGCGCGAACAGGCTGTCGATCAGCGAGGCATCCGACCCAACGACACCTTCGGCAAAGATACGAGCCTTATCCGACTCAAGTACCCGCCATTTGATAAAGCTATTCCCACAGTCGAGCTCAAGAATCATCACGCAACCTCAGGCTTAGCTCACCACCGCTATATACTTTCTCAACACCATCCACGCTCAACCGCAATGCACCTTGCCCATCGACCCCCAGCACCACGCCGTCAATCCGGTTCACGCCCGCGATGAGCGATACAGGCCGGCCCTGCCATAAATGGCTTTGCTCCCACTCACCCTGAATTGCCGAAAAGCCAGATGCCTGGTGACGCTCAAGATAAGCCTGCAGCTGCACTCCAAGACGCGCTACCAGGTAGTTGCGATCAACAGCACTGCCGCTCTCCAACTGTACGGAGCTCCATTGCTGATCGACCTCATCCGCCTTCTGCATGTTCACGTTGATGCCGATACCAATAACGACGTGACAGACGTCAGCGGGATCCCCGACCAGTTCCAGGAGAATTCCGGCGATTTTTTTTTGCCCGACCAAAACGTCATTTGGCCACTTCAACCCTGCACCACGAACACCCGCGTCGCGCAGCGCCTGCATAACTGCAAGTCCGACCACCAGGCTTAGCCCTTCCAACTGACGCATGCCGCCTTCGATCCGCATCACAAGGCTGTAGTAGACGTTTTGAGCGAAAGGACTGACCCACTTTCGTCCGCGCCTTCCCCTGCCTGCAGTTTGCTGTTCTGAAAGCACAAGAAATGGCGCAGTGCGACCCGATTCAATCAGCCGCAATGCCTCGGCATTGGTAGAGTCAATGGAGTCAGAGATATGAACAGGCCATGCGGGAACAGGTACATGCCGAGCTATTTCATCGGCACTTAACAGTATCAGGGGCGCAGCCAACTGATACCCCCTGCCGCGCACTTTATGGATAGGTAGACCCAATTCCGCCTCGAGATGCTGAAGCTGCTTCCATACAGCACTGCGACTGACACCCAAGGCAGCACCGAGCGCCTCCCCGGAGTGGAATCGGCCATCTTTTAGAAGTTTCAACAACGTCAGCATGCAGGTCTCGCCTCACAATGAGGCACGCATGATAGCCATGCATTAGGCCATTGCATAGAAAGGCAGGACGTTAGCATTGAAGATGCTTGAAATTCGACCGCCCAAATTTTCCGACCGCGCAAAACAAAA
>NZ_JACAPN010000043.1:0-37315 GCF_013385665.1 Pseudomonas sp. D4002 | reverse complement strand
GCGGGCTTGCTCGCGAATGCGCTGGTTCAGTCAATACATCTGGCGACTGATCCACCGCTTTCGCGAGCAAGCCCGCTCCCACATTGGGTTTGCGTACGCGTTAGAAATTGGCCTCCAGGGAAACCATCGCCGTACGCTCCTCTCCTACGTTGTAGTAAGCCGAGCTGGCCGCCAGGCCATTCACTGGCGCCGAGTTGAACGACACGGTGCGCGCCGAGCTCAAGTATTCCTTATCAAACACATTGAGCATCGAGAAGCGCAGCGCGGCCGACTTGAAGACCTTCTTGTCCACCGGCAGGTAGATACCGGCGTTGAGGTCGAACACGGTGCGCCCGGAGATTTTCTCGTTGTTGGTCAAATCACCGTAGAACGCCCCGACATACTTGCCGGCAATGTTGCCGTAGTAGCGCTTGTCGTCGTAACCAAACACCAGGTTGAGCATGTTTTCCGGCACGTTGGCCAACTGGTTGCCCTTGGTCGGCAACAACACGTTCTTGCTGACAAAGTCGTCCTGCTGCTCGGACTTGGTATAGGTGTACGACGCGTAGTAGTTGAAGTTGTACGGCAGCAGGCCGCTCCACTCCAACTCCAGGCCTTTGTTGGTCACGTCACCGACGTTGGCCATCACGTAGTCACCGTTCAAGTCGGTGGTCGACAGCTGACGGTCCTTGAAGGTGATGTAGAACAGGGTGGCGCTGAGGGCCATTTTCTCTTCGGTGTAGCGCCAGCCCAGTTCCTGGTTCCAGCTCAGCTCGGGGTTGAGGTTGAGGGAATCGCCCTTGTTGTACAGCACGTAGTTCTGCGGTGTGCGCATGTTGCGAGTGACGTTGTAGAACGCCTGGTTGCTCTCGTCGACCTGGTACTTGGCACTGAAGTTCGGCAGGAACTGATGGTAGCGGGCGTTACGCTTTTCCGGCTTGTCATACAGGCTACCCAGGTTGTCGCCGTCACGCTCGACGTACTGGTACGCCAGCCCGCCGACAAAGCTCAGGTCTGGCGTGGCTTGCCAGCTGTCCTGCACCCACAGCTTCTGGGCCGGGGTCACGGTGTATTGATGACGCCCCTGGACAGTCTTGCCGTTCTTGTCGACCACCTGGCCGCCGCTGTTGTAATCGCCCCAGACGTCGTCCGGTGCACCTTCGCTGTTGATCCCGATATACGGCTGGGTCTGGCGCTGGCGAGCGCGCTCGTACCAGTAGCCGTAATCCAGGCTGTGCTCCTCGTTGATGTCCCATTTCATTTTGACCGTCACGCCAGGGCGCCAGGTTTCGGTCCACGAGGGGCGATAGTAGTTGGCCGACTTGAGGTTGCTCAGGTCGTAGTTGCCACTCTTGTCGGACTTCGGCCCCAGGTTGGTCGCGGTCTGGCCGCTGAAACTGCCGCCGTTGCCCCAGTAGTAGTAAGGCGCAACCGTCAGGGCCAGGTCATCACGCAGGCGCCAGCGCTGGGTGAAGGTGGTCATGACACTTTCAAATGGGTTGCGGTTGAGCTTGTAGGAAGACGACAGCAAGCCGTTTTTGTAGACCGGGGTTTCCGCGTAATCCAGGCGGCGGCCCTGTTGCTGGAACTGGCTCTTGCTCAGCGTGTTGTAGTTATAGTTTTCCTGGGTGTTGTACTTCATGGTGAAGTTGCTGGTGTTGCCGTTGTCGTCTTCGAACAGCGTGCTCCACTCCACCTTGTCGCCCCGCAAGGTGCCCTTGCCGCGCCACTTGTCGCCCTCGGTGTGAGAGGCCGACACCCAAGTCTTGAAGCCGCCGAGGTCGCCGGTGTTGATGCGGGCGAAGGACTTTGTCAGGTTGTTCGAACCCATGGATTGCTTGACGAACAGCCCCGGCTCGTTGGTCGGCCGAATGGTGACCATGCCGATGTTGCCGCCGCTGGAACCAATGTGCGGGCCGTCCGCTTCCGAGGAGCCCTGGGTGACAAATACTTCGCCGACGTTTTCCGGGTCGCCCAATTGGTTGGCGTAAACACCGTAGCTGCCGGAGTCGTTGATCGGCACGCCGTCCATGGAAACCCCGACCTGGTCGGAGTTCATGCCGCGCATGGTGAAGCTGGTGCCGCTCATGCCGCTGGCGTCGTCGTTGGAAACGTTGATGCCCGGGGTGTACTTGAGCTTGTCGATGGCGTTGGCCGTCGGGGACATTTCATCCATGGCTTCCTTGGTCACGGTGGACCGGGCCTTGGCACTTTCTTCCTGAATCATGTGGCCGGTGCCCAGGGTACGTTCGCCGGCGACGTGCACCGAACCGACATCCTGGGAATCGTCTGCCAGAACCAGCGGCGCAAAGCCGCCCAGGCCCGATGCTAAAAGCAGGGCATAGAGTTTGTTGTAGGTCACGAGTAGATCCCTTACATGCATCTATCTGTTGTTATGGGGGAGGTATTGGCGATCTCGGCTGGGTGAACAGCGCCGCCAATCTTCCTGACCACCTGCTCAGGAATCCGAGGATCATCCGTGCATCACGTAACGATTTGGTTACAGGTTTTGGCGATTGCGATGAAGGTTAAATGAAAGGTCCACACACACGGATGTGCCAAGGCATGGGGATTTTCAAGAGAGACAGGTGCAAGTAATGACAGCGCCACGCCATTGCAGCGTAGCGCTCTGTATCTAGCGCAATACGATCATCCGACCGAGCAGCGAGTGTTGTTCAAACCCCAAGACCGCCTGCAACGCATTGAGCACCGCCTGGGGGTCCTTGCTCGGGAAACTGCCGCTGACACGCCGGGCGCCGAGGTCTTCGTTGAGCAGCAGAATACGCCCGGGGTAGTAGCGACCGAGGTCTTGCACCACATCGGCCAGTGGTGCCTTGTAGTAATTGAGCCAACCGTCACGCCAGGCCAGGCGCGATTCGCTGTCGACCGCGTGCAGCTCATCGGCGACACCATCGGCGTAGGCCACTTGCTGGCCGGCCGTGAGAATCTGCTGCTGGCCATACTTGGACGGCGTGACCCCAACCCGGCCGGACAACACCGTCACCTGCGCACCTGTCGGTTGCAGGCGTACTTCGAACTGCGTGCCCAGCACCCGCGCCTCACCGCTGCCGGCCTCGACCACGAAGGACTGTCCCGTGTGGGTCACGCTGAAAAATCCGGCGCCACGGCGTAGCTGGATATGGCGCTCGCCATGCTTGAAATCCACTGCGATCGCACTGTCGGCGTCCAGGGTGACCTGGCTTTGATCGGCCAGGGTCACGGTCTTCACCTCACCCGGCGCGGTGACGTAATCCGCGCCGAAGTCATCGACCCAGCGTGACGGCTGCCAGCCGGCGCCCATCGAGATCATCACCAGCAGGCAGGCGGCCATGGCCAGGGCACCAGACCAGCGCCGCACGCTGGAGCGTTTCGAGGTATTCATCGCGTTCAAGTAACCCTGCAGCGCCAGGGCATCCTCATCCGCCAACGTTCTGGCCGGTACTTCACTCAATTCCCACAGCACCTGGGCCTGGGCATAGGCTTCCACATGCGCAGGATCGGCCCGCAGCCAACGGCTGAACGTGGCCTGGTCGCCACTGCTGGGCTGGTCGTGCAACAGGCTCAACCAGGCCAGTGCGGCCTGTTCCTGGTCGGGCGTCGGGGTGACGCGGGCAGTGGCGTTCACGGAGCTTTCCTTGGCGATGGTTCACGAAGGCTGGCCTTGCAGGCTTCGAGGGCACGCATCATATGTTTTTCCACGGCGCTTTGGGACAGGCCCATGGCCTTGGCGATTTCCGCGTACTTGCGGCCATGGATGCGGTTGAGCAGGAAAATCTGCCGGGTACGTTCCGGCAGGCTGCGCAAGGCTGCTTCAACGTGACGCAGATCATTGCCCGCCTCCAGCGCGGCCTGGGGTTCGCAGCCCTGGTTATCCTGTTGTTCCGGCAGCCAGCCTTCGCTGCTGCGCACCCGGGCGCCTTCGCTGCGCAGGTGGTCGATGGCGATATTGCCGGCGCAGCGCAGCAGGTAGGTGCTGAGCTCCTCGACCTGCACCAGCGGCCGGCGCCAGAAGCGCAGGAACAAATCCTGCACCAGGTCCGCCGCCGTCGCACGGCAGCCCACGCGGCGGCTGACCAGCGCTTCCATCTGCGAGCGCTGGGACAGGAACACCTGCAGGAAATGCGCCCGTCCGCCCGCCGCGTCTGCGTGCTGCTCTGGGTGTTCGGGAGGCGTGGTGATCATCAACAGTGGACTCAAAGGGTCGCGAAGGCCGCAACCGGACTGGCCAGCAGGCCGAGGCCCGCCAGGATCAAGGCCAGCCTTGGCCGATACGGCAACAGCAACACCAGCAACAACCCGCTGAGCATCAAGACCGCGCACCACTCCACCAACCCCTGGCTCCACCCGGTCGCGAGCACCGCCGGCCAGATCGAGACAATCAACAGCAGCCAGCCGCCCACGCGCAAACCCAGGCGCCGACGAGGCGAAGGTTTACTGTGCAGCAGTTCGCCATGGTGCCGGTCCATGGACAGGCACAACGCGGTAAACCCTGCGTAACACAGCAGCAGCGCCAGGAGCATTCAGTTCACCTCGCCCTTGAGGGTCAATGGCCGGGCACGTTCGGCCTTGGGCTGAGGGACGCGGCGGTGCTGCATTTTCCAGGCAGCCCAGGCGAGGAACACACCGCTGCCCAGGCACGTCAGGTCGAAGCCGGCCATGGCCCAGTCGCCGTTGGCCAGGGTCACACCCAAATGCTGGGTCGTGGTCAGCGCGTTGAGCACCGGCACGCCGATAAACAGCAGCGCGCCCACACTCAATTGCTCAACCCAGCCGCGGCGCCCCTGGCGAACAATCGCGTGCACGACGCTCAAGCCCCAGGCAATAAAGAAGGCTTGTACTTCCCAGTCCGAGCGCCCGGCAAAGCTGGCTGGTAACAGGCGGTTGGCCCAGAAGAATGCAGCGATGGCGATCATCAAGCCGGACATGCTGGCGATGTTCAGCACTTCCACCAGCCGCAGCTCAAAGGGCATCACACCGGTTTTGGTGTGCTTGAGCTGACGCTTGCCCAGCCACATCACCAGCCCGGTGCCGATCATTGCCGTGCCCGCGAGGCCGCAGATGAAATACAGCCAGCGCAATACCGGGCCGGCGAAATGGCCCATGTGCAAACCGTAGAAGCTGCCACCAATCGCCGCCGGCAGCGACTGCTCGCCGCTCACCCGCAACAGTTCGCCGGTAGTGCCGTTGAATGAGACGGTGCTGCCAAAGTCATGCACCACTCGATCCGACCCGGCGCGGAACACATTGACCGAGGCGTTTACATCGCTTGGATTATTCACCACCAGCCGTCCGACATGCCCGCCGGCCCATTGCTCGCGCGCCTGCTCGTACATCGGGCCCAGTGGCAGCAATTGCCCCGGCTGGCCGAGGGCCGGCGCATTGTCGGTGGCCGGAAACACATCGTTGAAGAACGCACGGGTGTCGTTGCCGTAGGAAGCGAGGATGCTCGCCGGCATCACCATGCTCATGAAAATCACCAGGCTGCTGTAGGTGATCATCAAGTGGAACGGCAACACCAGCACGCCCACGGCGTTGTGCCCGTCGAGCCAGGAACGCTGGCCCTTGCGCGGGCGGAAGGTGAAGAAGTCCTTGAAGATTTTCTTGTGGGTGATGATCCCGGTGATCAGCGCCACGAACATCACCATCGCGGCGATGGTCGACAGCCAGCGGCCCCACGGATAGGGCATTTGCAGCTGGAAGTGGAAACGATAGAAGAATTCGCCGCCCATGCTCTCCCGGGCCTGGACCTGCTGGCCGCTGACGGGATCGAGAAGTTTTTCGACGAAATTACCGCGTTTGCCCGGGTCGACCTTGTCTTGCCACATCACCGACAGGCCCGGCTCACGGCTGCTCGGCAAGGTGATAAACCAGCGCGCGGCATTGGGCGCCTGGTGTTGCAGATAGGTTTGGGCGGCGGCCAGGCTACGGGCGTCATCGACGGGATGCGCCTGCACTTCGGGCTGCATCCAGTGGGTAATTTCGTCCTTGAAATACGACAGGGTGCCCGTCAGGAAAATCGCAAACAGCAGCCAGCCAAAGATCAACCCGGCCCAGGTGTGCAACCAGGCCATGGCCTGGCGGAAGCCCTCTTTCATGTGCGCGCCATCCAGTACGCCAACCCGGCGAACGTGGCCATTATCGCGCTGGGCAGCAACACGCCAAACCAGGCGCGCCAGGCCGTGCGGCAGGCGAAGCACCAGATGACCGCCAACAGGTAGAACACAAACGAACTCAGCATGCCGCTGATCACCGCATCGGCGCGGCTGGTGGGCAGCCACAGCGTCATGCACACGCTGGCCAGCGAGGCCAGCAGGTAACCGCCGACCACAGCCGCCAGCACCCGCGAAGTCACGGCAAGACGGTAGGAAACGGGAAGTGAGGTTTTGCGTTTCATGCACAAGGCGCCAGGTTCGTCAGTGCGCAATATTAATGATAAAGGTTCTCATAAGCAAAAGAGAACGCATCACTGGCAATTGCCGAACCCGCCCGCGCGCCCTACAATGCGAACAATTCTTGTTCTCTAAAGCATGCCCATGCTGCCGGAGTGTGCGCGTTGCAGCCGTCCAACACCGTCGAAGTCCTGTACCACGACCATCACCACTGGCTCACCGGCTGGTTGCGACGCAAGCTCGGCTGCCCGGAAAGCGCCGCCGACCTGGCCCAGGACACCTTCATCCGCGTGCTCACCGCACGGGAAACACCGACGCTGATCGAACCTCGCGCCTTCCTCACCACCATCGCCAAGCGCGTGCTGTTCAACCATTACCGCCGCCAGGACCTGGAGCGCGCCTACCTCGACGCCCTGGCGCAGATGCCCGAACACGTGGCGCCGTCGGAAGAAGAGCGGGCGATCATCCTGCAAACCCTGATGGAGCTGGACCAGTTGCTGGATGGCTTGGCGCCGCTGGTTAAACGCGCGTTCCTGCTGGCCCAGCTCGACGGCCTGACCTACGCGCAAATCGGCGCGGAACTGGGGATCTCCATCGCCACGGTCAAGCGTCACCTGCATAAAGCGGCGATGCGCTGCTACTTCGCCCTATGAGTTTCTCAACGCAAGTCGCCGAACAAGCGGTGCACTGGCTGATGGAAATGCAGCAGGGCCCGCTCAACCCGCGCAAACAGGCGGCCTGGCAACACTGGCTGGACGCCCACAGCGAACACCAGCGGGCCTGGGAGCACATCCAGCGAGTGAACCAGCGGTTGCGCGGGATGCCATCACCGTTGGCCCACGCCGCCTTGAATGCACCGAAATCCAACAGTCGTCGTCAGGCCCTGAAGTTGTTGCTGATACTCGGCGCCGGGTCGGCAGCGGCCTGGGGTTTGCGCCAGCAACATATATTGCCGCCGTTGAGTGCCGACTACCGCAGCCCCATCGGCCAACGGCGCAAGTTCCAGCTGGCGGATGGCAGCCAATTGCAGCTCAACACCGGCAGTGCGGTGGATGTGCATTTTGATGGCCAGCAACGCTTGATCCGCCTGCTCGAAGGCGAAATCCTGCTGACCGCCAAACCCGGCAACGCCCCGCTGCGGATCATCACGTCCCAGGGCCTGCTCAGCGCCCAGGCCGCGCGGCTGAACGTGCGGCAATTCAACGATCACACACAACTGGCGGTGTTTGATGGGCACGTTGACGTGATGCCCAACACCTATAGCGGTTTGCCGTTGTCGGTGGAGAAAGCCCATCAGGTCAATTTCACCCGCAAAGGCTGGGACACCGCCCGCCCCACCGACGCCGGCAGCGGCGCCTGGGCCGACGGCATGCTGGTGGCGGCCCACATGCGCCTGGAAGATTTCCTCGCCGAATTGAGCCGTTATCGCCGTGGCCAGCTCAATTGCGACCCGCAGGTGGCCAACCTGCTGATTTCCGGCAGCTACCCGCTGGACGACAGCGAACGAATCCTGGACCTGCTGCAAGTCAGCCTGCCGGTCAGGGTCCGGCGGTTTACCCGCTACTGGGTCACTGTCGAAGCCCGTGCCTGAAATATTTTCAAACCCCGTGAGCCGTTTTCCGCACCTCGCGTGACAGAGAAGGAAAGCCACCTTGATCCTTCCTTCTCAGGACCGCACTTCATGCCCCAGCAACCGACTCGCCTGACGCCACTCGCCCGCACCCTGCGCCACTTGTTGCTGGGGGCCAGCCTCAGTTTCAGCACCGTTCCCTACGTAATGGCGGCCGACGCCAAGCCCTACCGCATCGCCCCTACGTCACTGGAAGCGGCGCTGAATCAATTTGGCCGGGAAGCCGGCGTGCTGATTTCATTTGGCTCGGACGTGACTGCCGGCGTGCAAAGCCACGGCCTGTCGGGCAACTACACCGCTGAAGAAGGCTTGAATGCGTTGCTCAAAGGCACCGGCCTGCAAGCCCGTGCCGAGGGCAACAACGCCTTCAGCCTGCAACCGGCGAATGCTCCGGCCACCCTCGAATTGGGCACCTCCAACGTGGTCGGCGACTGGCTGGGGGACGCGGAACAAACCAACGTCTTCGAGCACCCGGGCGCTCGGGACGTGATCCGCCGCGAAGAATTCGAACGCCAGGGCGCCACCCAGGCCCGCGACGTGCTCAACCGCATTCCCGGGGTCAACGCCCCGGAAAACAACGGCACCGGCAGCCACGACATGGCGCTGAACTTCGGCATTCGCGGGCTCAACCCACGCCTGGCCTCGCGCTCCACGGTCTTGATGGACGGCATCCCGGTGCCGTTCGCGCCGTATGGCCAGCCGCAGTTGTCGTTCGCGCCCATCAGCATGGGCAACATGGATGCCGTGGACGTGGTACGCGGCGGCGGCGCAGTGCGTTATGGCCCGCAGAACGTCGGCGGCATCGTCAACTTCGTCACCCGCGCGATTCCCGATGCGCCAACGGTGAAAGGCGGCCTGCAAACCGAAACCAGCCCGTCTTCCAGCCACGATGGCTTCAAGACCACCGGCAACCTGCTGGCCGGCGGCACGGCGGACAACGGCCTGGGCGGCGCGATCCTGTATTCCGGCACCCGTGGTGGTGATTGGCGCGAGAACAGCGACACCCGCATCGACGACCTGATCCTCAAGGGCAAATACCAGCTGGACGACGCCAACAGCTTCAACGCCATGGCGCAGTACTACGAAGGCAAGGCGGATATGCCCGGTGGTTTGAGCACTGCGGCCTACAAGGCCGACCCGTATCAGTCCACCCGCCCCTACGACCAGTTCTGGGGCCGGCGTACCATGTTCAACGCGGGCTATCGCTACCAGGAAGATCGCCGGGAATTCACGGTCAACAGCTTCTTCACCACCACCCTGCGCAGCGGTTACCTGGACCAGGGCAACTTCCTCTCCCTGTCGCCCCGCGAGTATTGGGTACGCGGCCTGGAAACCCGTTTCGCCCAAGGCTTCGACCTCGGCCCAACCAGCCACGAAGTCGGCGTGGGCTACCGCTACATCAACGAGGCCGGCCACGAACTGCGCTACCGCACGCCGATTTCCGCCAATCAGCAACTGCCGACCACCGACAGCCGCAACGACCGCGACACCCGGGGCAGCACCGAAGCCAATGCGTTCTTCGTCGACGACCGGATTGATATCGGCAAATGGACCATCACCCCGGGCATCCGCTACGAGATGATCGAGTCCCAGCAGACCAACAACCTCAGCAACGTCAAATACAAGGGTGACTACAACACCGCCCTGCCGGCGTTGAACGTGCTCTACCACCTGACGGACGACTGGAACCTCTATGCCAACACCGAAGGATCGTTCGGCAGCGTGCAGTACAGCCAGATGCCCAACCGCGTGACCAGTGGCGAAGTGAAGCCGGAAAAAGCCCGCACCTGGGAACTCGGCACACGCTATGACAACGGCACCTTGCGCGCCGAGATCGGCGCGTTCCTGATCAACTTCGACAACCAGTACGACAGCAACCAGACCAACGACACCGTGATCGCCCGCGGCGAAACCCGCCATCAGGGCATCGAGTCCAGCATCAACTACGCCCTCGACGGCTTGAGCCCGGCGCTCGCCGGTTTTGATGTGTACGCCACCTACGCCTACGTCGACGCCACCATCCGCGAAGACGGCCCGAACAAAGGCAACCGCGTACCCTTCTCCTCCAAGCACAAGGGCACGCTGGGTGTGGGTTACACCGAAGGTCGCTGGAAGTTGAACGTGGACAGCAGCTACCAGAGCAGCCAGTTTGCCGACAACGCCAACACTGAAGCAGAAAGTGCTGATGGCAGCACCGGACGCATTCCTGGCTACATGCTGTTCAGCAGCCGCGCGGCGTACGACTTTGGCCCGCAGCTGTCGGATTTGAACGTGGCGGTGGGTGTGAAAAACATCTTCAACAAGCAGTACTACACCCGCTCGTTTGACGATAACAACAAGGGCAAATACGTCGGCGAGCCGCGCACGCTGTATGTGCAGACGTCCATCGCGTTCTGATCAGCTACCCGCCAGGCACGACGGTGTGCCGGCCACCAACGCGTCGATGGCGCAACGGGTCTTGGCCGGCATGTGCGTCGCCGTGGGCCAGATGACATGGATCGGCATCGGTTGCTCGCGGTGGCCCGGCAGTACCGCCTGCAGTTGCCCGCGCAGCACGTAGTGGGCGATCAGCCAACTGGGCAACCAGGCCAGGCCGACCCCGGCGATGGCGGCATCGGCCACGGCCTGCAGGTCATCGAGGATCAACGGCGAGGCGACTCGCTCGCGATGCGGGGCATTGCTGCGATAGGCAATGCCTCGATGCCCGGCCAGGTCCGCGATGGATTCGATTCGACCGGTTCGCTGCAGGTACGCGGGCGACGCCGCCAGGGCAATCGCCTGCTCGCCGAGGCGACGTGCACTCAAGCGGTCGGTGTCGGGCAATGCGCCAATGCGCACCGCCAGGTCGAAGCCTTCCTGGGCCAGGTCGATCAATCGGTCTGAGAAGGAAATCTCGATTTCCAGTTGCGGAAAATGGTCCATCAGCCCCCACAACGCCGGCGCCGCATAGTGATGACCGAACGCCAAAGGCAAGCTGGCCCTTAAACGTCCACGGGGCTGCTGACGGCCACTTTCCAGCACGGATTCGGCGGCTTCCAGTTCCGCCAGCGCACGCAGGCAATGCTCGTAATAGGCCTGCCCGTCCTCGGTCAAACGCTGACGCCGGGTGGAGCGTTGCAACAGCGACGTCCCCAACCGCGCCTCCAGCCGCGCCAGGCCTTTGCCCACCGCCGAGCGCGTGAGGTTCAGCCGTTCGGCGGCCTCCGTCAGATTGCCGCTCTCGACGATCTGCAAAAACAGTTCAACACCATCAAAACGCGGAGTGGCCATGGTCGTGTGTCGCCCTATATTCCCTTATCACAGGAAGAAGTATCGCTAATAAAGAATCAGATTCCCGTGAAAATGACATCTTCCCCCATCGAAAGGAAGAGGCCATGCCACCCGACGCCGTTGTATCTGCCATCAACCCGCCACGTACCGCCCGGGACGGCCTTGCGCTCACCGCCGTGTGCCTGGTGGCGCTGATGTTCGGGCTGGAGATTTCCAGCGTGCCGGTCATCCTGCCCACCCTTGAGCAGCAACTGGGCACCGGCTTCCAGGACGCCCAATGGATCATGAACGCCTACACCCTGGCCTGCACCAGCGTGCTGATGGCCGCCGGCACATTGGCCGATCGTTTTGGCCGCCGACGCATGCTGGTGCTGTGCCTGTGGGTATTCGGGCTGGCTTCGCTCGCCTGCGGGCTGGCGAACGATGCGTCCACGCTGATCGCGGCGCGTTTTGTCCAGGGCGTGGGTGGCGGGGCGATGATGATCTGCCAGTTCGCGATCCTGTCGCACCAGTTCCGCGAGCCGGCGACCCGGGCCCGGGCCTTTGCGGTGTGGGGCGTGATCGCCGGGGTGGGCCTGGGTTTCGGGCCGATGGTGGGGGCATTGATCCTGGCGGTGGCGGATTGGCGCTGGGTGTTTCTGGTGCATGTGCCGTTGACCTTGTTCACCCTGGTGTTGCTGCGCATCAGCGTGCAGGAATCCCGTGACCCGGCGGCCCATCGCCTCGATATAGCCGGTATGGCCACCCTCACCCTGGCAGTGTTCGCCCTGGTCTATTTCATCACCCAGGGCACCGAGAGCGGCTTTGCCACCCCGGCCATGCTCGGCTGGGCCGGATTGTCGGTGGCCAGCCTGCTGTTGTTCGTGGTTGTCGAGCGGCGCAGCCCGCATCCGATGTTCGACTTCTCGGTGTTTCGCATCCCGCGCTTCAACGGCGCACTGATGGGCTCGATCGGCATGAACTTCAGCTTCTGGCCCTTCATGATCTACCTGCCGCTGTATTTCCAGGCCGGCCTGGGCTACGACACCATGCTCACCGGGCTCGCCCTGCTCGCCTATACCCTGCCCACGTTGGTGGTGCCGCCGCTGGCTGAACGCCTGGCCCTGCGCTATGGCGCCGAACGCATCATTCCATTGGGCCTGGGCCTGATGGGCGTGGGGTTTGTGACAATGGCGGCGATCAATCATAGCGGCCAGCCCAGTGTGGTATGGGTCCTGATCGCCTGTGGGATTGCCGGCAGCGGCTTGGCGTTCACCAACTCGCCCACCACCAACACCACCACCGGATCAGTTTCATCCGACCGCGCAGGGATGGCCTCGGGCATCGACTTCAGTGCACGTCTGATCACCCTGGCGCTGAATATCGCGTTGATGGGGTTGGTGTTGATACTCGGGATCGCTCACTACCTGGCAGGCGTGTCGCCCGCCACCGCGCAATTGGCCACCCTCAGCCAGGACATCGCCGCCGGCAAGCTGGACGTGTTGCCGCAGGGCCCACTGATCGCCCAGGCCGCGCTGCGCAACGGTGCGGGCTGGGCCATGTTGTATGCCGGCGTTGGAGCGTGCGCACTGTCGGCCTTGAGCGCCTGTTTTTTCCGGCGCAGCCCGCGCTGACCTTTTGCGCATAAAAAAACGGGCCTGCATCTGCAGGCCCGTTTTCAGTGGGGTTGAAAAAAGTATCAGCTATCAGCCGTTAAGCGCAGCCTGTTCGTTTTCCAGGAATTCCTCTTCTAGCTCGGCCTCGTCGGCCTTGGTATTGGGCAGGCTTTGACCCGCGGCGCGTGGTTTGCCGCGCAGTTTGCCGTACAGATGCTCCAGGGCATGCTCCAGCTTGGTCGCTGCGCCATCGATCGCCTGTTCCAGCGTATCGGCTTTATGGAGGACCGAAAGCGGTTGATGGCCTTTTGGCCGTGCTTCCAGTCGGCAACTCAGATCGTGTGGGCCGGGCTTGTCACCGTTCTCGTCCCGCAGGTAAACCTCGACGCGGGTCAGATCTTCTTCGTAACGTTCGAGCGTGCTCTCAATGGTGGTACGTACCCACTCCTCCAGTCGGATGCTGCTTTCAATATGGTTATCGCTATTGACTTGGATTTGCATAGTTTTCCCTTATTTCAGCTAGCTCGCCGAAGGCCATTCCTGCTTCACCGGATGGGTGAAAACCATGACCTCCTGATTACACAATTGAGCAGACAGAGGAACATTTCAACCCCTTTGCAAAGATAAATCCCACATTACAAATTAACCCTGACTACAACCAAAAACGCTGTTAGGGTGGGGAGTTGGTTACATCTTCTTACCGCCAACTTCCTTACAATTGCCCCTCTCCCAACGGGTGCAATCCGCGAAAAATCTCCGCTTCCTCCACCAGCCAGTCATGCACCGCCCGCACGCCCGGATGGCTCAACGCACCCGGCGCGTACAACAGCACATAGCGTTTGTGGTTGGGGACGGCGAGGCCGAATGGCACGATCAAGGTGCCGCGTTCCAGTTCGTCATTGAGCAAGGTTCGCCGGGCAATCGCCACGCCCATGCCCGCAATCGCCGCCTCGATGGTCAGGTGGTTGCGGTTGAAGGTATGCCCGCGCCGTACGTCGGCGGCGTCATAGCCGATGGCGTTCAGGTAGAACTCCCACTCTGCATACTCATAACTCCCACGCCAGGCAGTGATGTCGTGCAGCAGCGGGAAATGCACCAGGTCAGCGGGGCCATGCAGTGGCGGTCGCCCCCGCAGCAGGCTCGGTGCGCACACCGGGAAAATCTGCTCGTCCAGCAAGGCTGTGGACAACAAGCCGGGATAGCTGCCGTCGTTAAGGTCGATGGCCAGGTCGAAGTCGCCCTCGTGCAGGGCGACGCTGCTGTCTTCGGCAACCATGCGCAGCTGGATATCCGGGAAGCGCTGCTGCAAACGCGGCAAACGCGGGGTCAGCCATTTGCCGAGAAACGACGGGATCGAGCGCAGGCGCAAGGTGCCGCTGATCATCCCGGCGTCCAGCCGCTGCAACTCGGCATCGATGCTGCCATAGGCCTCGCCCACGGTGATCGCCAACCGCTGGCCCTCTGCGCTCAGCTCAACCCCGCGTGCGCGCCGATGGAACAGGCGAAAGCCCAGGCGCTCCTCCAACTGACGGATTTGCTGGCTGACCGCGCCCGGGGTGATGTGCAGTTCCTCGGCGCAACGGGTGAACGACAAATGCCGTGCCGCGCAGGAAAAAACGTGCAACCAGACGTAGGTCTGGCCATGAAGCGGGCGAGCCATAGGGTTTAGTCCTGCTAAAGGGTGTCTTAGGATAATTCGTTGGTCAGTGCCGATCCAGAGGCTCAGTATCGCGCCAATTCCGCTTGTCCTACAAAACATGGCAGCGATTCCTACTCCATTGCTTGTAAGGGTTTAGCATGGCTATCAGTGTTTTCGATCTATTCAAAGTGGGAATTGGTCCTTCCAGCTCCCATACCGTCGGCCCGATGCGGGCCGCGGCGACCTTCGTCCAAGCGCTTATCGACCAGCAATTGCTCGACGAAACCCGTCGGGTAGAAGTGCGTTTGTACGGCTCGCTGTCCGCCACCGGTGTCGGCCACGCCACCGACCGCGCCTGCGTGATGGGCCTGATGGGCGAATGGCCAGACAGCATCGACCCCACCAGCATCGGCCCACGCATCCAGCAACTTCGCGAGTCCGGCCAATTGCTGCTCGGCGGCCGCATGTCGATTGCCTTCAATTGGCAACACGACCTCCTGCTGCTGGACGAAAGCCTGCCCTACCACCCCAACGCCATGTCCCTGCATGCCTACGGCGAAAACGGCCTGTTGAGCGAGCAGACGTACTACTCGGTGGGCGGCGGTTTCATCATCGAAGCGGCGGAAGCCGAATCCGGCATCGCGCCGACCAGCGAAGTGCAATTGCCTTACGACTTCTCCAGCGCCGCCGAACTGCTGGCCTTGTGCAACAAGCACGGCCTGCGGGTTTCCGAGCTGATGATGGCCAACGAGCGGGCCTGGCGCAGCGATGCCGAGATCCGCAGCGGCCTGCTGCATATCTGGTCGGTGATGCGTGAATGCGTCGAACAAGGCCTGCGCCACGAAGGCATCCTGCCCGGCGGTCTGGATGTGCCACGGCGCGCCGCGAAATTGCACCGCAGCCTGCTGGAAATCGGCAAACCCAACGTCATCACCTCGACCTTGTCGGCCATGGAATGGGTCAACCTGTTCGCCCTCGCCGTCAACGAAGAAAACGCCGCCGGGGGGCGCATGGTGACGGCGCCGACCAATGGCGCGGCGGGAATCATCCCGGCGGTGCTGCACTACTACATGAAGTTCAACCCGGACGCGTCCGACGATGACGTGGTGAATTTCTTCCTGGCTGCCGCCGCCGTCGGCATCCTCTGCAAGAAAAACGCCTCGATCTCCGGCGCCGAAGTCGGCTGCCAGGGCGAAGTGGGTTCCGCCTGCGCCATGGCCGCTGCCGGCCTTGCAGACGTGCTCGGCGCATCCCCGGAGCAACTGGAAAACGCCGCCGAAATCGGCCTGGAACATAACCTGGGTTTGACTTGCGACCCGGTTGGCGGGTTGGTCCAGGTGCCGTGCATCGAGCGCAACGCCATCGCCGCGGTCAAGGCGATCAACGCCACGCAAATGGCCCTGCGCGGCGACGGCAAACACTTCATCTCCCTGGACCGGGTGATCCGCACCATGCGCGACACCGGCGCCGACATGCACGACAAATACAAAGAAACTTCACGGGGCGGCCTGGCCGTCAGCTGGGTGGAGTGCTGAGGAGCATTCCCTGATCGCCCCAACGTGAGCCCGCGCAAAAATAATAACGAGGCAATAACGATGACCGATGTACGTACACCCGCTGCCGAAAATCCCGCTGTAGACCTGACGCCGACCACCGTTACACAAGGCTGGAACAAACACGACACCACCTGGATGCTCGGCCTCTACGGCACCGCCATCGGTGCCGGCACCTTGTTCCTGCCGATCAACGCTGGCGTGGGCGGCTTCTGGCCGTTGATCGTGCTGGCGCTGCTGGCCTTCCCGATGACCTTCTTCGCCCACCGTGGGCTGACGCGCTTTGTGTTGTCGGGCAAATCCGGCGACATCACCGAAGTGGTGGAAGAACACTTCGGCATCGGCGCCGGCAAGCTGATCACCCTGCTGTACTTCTTCGCGATCTTCCCGATTTTGCTGGTGTACAGCGTGGCGCTGACCAACACCCTGACCAGCTTTATGGAACACCAACTGCACCTGGCTGCACCGCCCCGGGCAATCCTGTCGCTGGTGCTGATCCTCGGCCTGATGGCCATTGTGCGCTGCGGCCAGGGCGTGATCGTCAAGGCCATGAGCGTGCTGGTGTACCCCTTCGTCGCCGCTCTGCTGCTATTGGCGGTGAGCCTGATCCCCAACTGGAACGGCGCATTCTTCGCCTCCGCCAGCGAAGGCATGCCCCTGCCGGCCTTCTTCAAGACCTTGTGGCTGGCGATCCCGGTGATGGTGTTTTCCTTCAACCACTCGCCGATCATCTCCGCCTTCGCCGTCGACCAGAAACGCGTGTACGGCCCGCAAGCCGAACGCAAAAGCAGCGGCATCCTGGCCATGGCCCACAGCATGATGGTGCTGACGGTGATGTTCTTCTGCTTCAGCTGCGTGCTGGCCCTGTCGCCGGCTGACCTCGCCGCCGCCAAGGCGCAGAACATCTCGATCCTGTCGTACCTGGCGAACCACTTCCAGACCCCGGTCATCGCCTACGCCGCACCGTTGATCGCGCTGGTGGCGATCACCAAATCCTTCCTGGGCCACTACATCGGCGCCAGCGAAGGCTTCCAGGGCCTGATCGTCAAATCCCTGCGCGGGCGCAACCGCAGCATGTCGGCCAAGTGGCTGGAGCGCTGCACCGCGCTGTTCATGGTGCTCACCTGCTGGGCCGTGGCCACCTTCAACCCGAGCATCCTCGGCATGATCGAAACCATGGGCGGGCCGATCATCGCCTGCCTGTTGTTCCTGATGCCGATGTACGCCATCCGCCGCGTGCCATCCCTGCGCCAGTACTCGGGCCAGGCGTCCAACGTATTTGTGGTGTTGATCGGTTTGATTGCGCTGTCTGCGATCGTTTTTTCGGTCATGCCCTGAAACGGATCACCGAACTCAAAAACACCACCCACCCACTGTGGGAGCGGGCTTGCTCGCGAAAGCGGTCGTTCAGCTGAGCAATCATTGGCTGACACACCGCATTCGCGAGCAAGCCCGCTCCCACAGGGGAAATTTGATGGCAGGCAGATTGCTGTACGGCACGCCCCTTGCTGTACAGCACTTGAGGAAAACGGACCTTGTGAAAACCTCAGCGAGCGAATGGCCGGTGGTCAGGAAACGCGAACTAATCCCGACACCGGTCGTCAATGACTGCATGTTCTTATCAGGCGGTAACGCACCATGGACAACCCTTTTCAGATCATCACCGACACCTTCGCCCCGAAATACCGGGTCAATTTAAGCATCCAGCGGCTGGACGGCGGCATCATGCTGACCCTGTCCGATGAAGACGGCGTCGTGGCCAAACGCATGATCAGCGCCGAACAACGCAACGACCCCCAGCGCCTGAAACGGCTGGTGCAGAGTGTGCAATTCGGGATTGCGATCGAGCAGGGGCACAGCGCGATGGAGATATTGGCGGTGATGACCGATGGGGACAGCCACCAGGTACTGCAGCGGCCGCCGGTCAGCAGGCCGCCGCTCAACGCAGGGTTCTAGAGCTCGCCCTTCTCTGTTTCAAGGCTCGCTTCGCCCTTGCGGCGCGGGCCTTCGACCTTCACCGACGGAAATGCCGACGACGCATACCGCACCACCAGAATCGCGAACGCCAGCAGCAGAATCCCACCGCACAGGTAGATGATGCCGATGTCGGGCGGGTTGTGGTGGGACACGTTGGAAATCAGCAGACGGGTCAGCGCCGTGATCGCCACGTAGATCAGGAAACGCACCGGCATGTGGTTGGTCTTGAAATAAATCCCGACCATCGCCCCCAGTTCCAGGTAGATGAACAGCAGCAAGATGTCATCGATCTTGATGTGCCCCGTCTCCAGCATCCCCAGAAATTCCATCACCGCGGCATAGGCGGTCACCGCACCAATGGCGAACAGTGCCAGGTAGTGGAAGGTCTCGACGAACAGATTTCCCAAGGACTCGGCCAGTTGGTGCACGGTCTTGCGCAGGTTTTCAGCCCAGTTGATTTTCACGATGATGCTTCCTTAGGTCGGCTCGACCGGATAATGCGGGTTGGACGTGACCGTTTCTCTGCATGCAGAAAAAAGGCCAGGGAACAGGAAGTGAGATGGTGGCGGGGTGATATGAGGCACTTATCTTGCTGCTTGATGATCGTTCCCACGCTCCGCGTGGGAACGATCCATCTAGGTGACCGGGTGATTTAGGTCAGGTCGGGGCGACTTGATCCAACGCTTGATCGACCAATAAACCACTCATTTCCAGCAGTTGATGGATCGCCAGAAGCAAACTTCGCTGTGGTCCTTCAAGCTCAAAAGCCAGGCTACTGGCCATTTCACGGGCACTGTTCAAGGTTTCGCTGGCATTGGCGAGTAATGTTTCAGTGTCAGTATTTGGGGTCACAGCGAAAAGCGCGGTAGGCGGCTTTATAGGCGATTCAGAAAAACAGGCAGTCATTTTTACCATGGTGCATTCCTTGGATTTACAAGATGTTTGCTCCTTAAATTCGAGCCGCCAAACTCGTGTACCGCATAAGCGAAGCCCGGAGAAGGTAAGCCACTGAATGACGCTCCTGCAACCCCACCAACCTGTGAGAAGTTTCCGATAGGGCAAACCAGCATTTGCCAGCTACATTGAAAAGCCACTACCCAAAGCCCATGGATTGGCTTATGCTTTTAGCTGTATATAAATACAGTAGTCGCGAGAACGCTTGGCGACATTCGAACCAAGGGCAACTCCCTTCAATACTGCACCGATGACGAGGCCGAAAAATGGCTGTTGAAACCCTGTATCGCAGTACCCGTGACCTGGAGACTACATTCGTGGATCGCAAACTTGCCGACGCACACGACCAGATGCTTGAGCTGGCAGAGTCCCTGATGGAAGTGCTGTTGAAAAACGTCGAAGGCTTGAGCGAGAAGCAGGCAGAAGATGCCGGTATTTTCATGGCCAAGAACCGCGCGGCGTTTGCGGCGGCGTTCAAGAACAATGCGAGTGCATTGGCGGAGATTGGGCAGCCAGCGGCTGAGTGATGCATTGCCAGTAGTGGCGAAAGGGCTTGCTGTGGCGAGGGAGCTTGCTCCCGCTGGGCTGCGCAGCAGACCCAAAAGCTTGGGAGCGCTGCGCACTCCAGCGGGAGCAAGCTCCCTCGCCACAGGTTATGCGTTGATGCCTTTCACATGTGTCATGCCTGCCACAAGGTCTTGCCGAAGAACGTCAACGTGCGGTCCCACGCCAGTTGCGACCAGGCGGCATCGTATTGCGTGTCTGCAATCCGACCATCACCAATCGCCGTCTCGTTGGCAAACGCATGGCGCGCCAGGTAGCGATGGAAAGTCGCGTCCACACCCGCAGCATGCAGTTTTGCCTCCAGCTCCGCCACGGTGTCGATATTGAAGAAGGCATCCTGCGTGCCCCAATGCCCGATCAGCGGCGCCTTGATCTTCGAAGCATCCAGATACTCCAGCGGCGGGAAGCCGTACCACACCACGCCCGCAGCGACTTCCGGAATCGCGTTCAACGCCAGCAACGTCAACGCCCCGCCCATGCAGTAACCGGTCACACCAACTTTTTTCGAATCCGCCTGCAAGTACTGCACGGCGCCCTTGATGTCCTGGGAAACCGCGTCACCAAAATCCAGCCCATCCATCAGGTGGTGAGCCTCTTCCTCTTCCACGGTCGACGCGCCGCGATAAAGGTCCGGCACCAACACGCGGTAACCGCATTCGGCCAGTCGATTGGCCACGCCCTTGATCTGATCGTTTACGCCCCACCATTCCTGGATCACCACGATCGCCGGCGCGCCTTCGAGTACGGCCGGGCTGGCCAGGTAGCCGTTGACGTCAGCGCCATCCGGACGTTTGAAGGTAATCATGCGCCCACTGGAGCGCCCTGCTGTTTGTTTGGACATGCCAACCTCGTTCTGATGGGTTTGAAAAAATAAGCCTGCAACAGAGATATCTGTATTTGCACGTGTCCGCCACTGCGGGTGTATCAGAGTGTGTATGGATGCCCCTGAGATACACACGTACCGGCAATCGCGGCAGCCCGACACACGACAGATACACATCGGCGCTTAAGTGATGAAGCCTGTTCAACATTCAATCACCCAGGGCCCGGAAAATAAAATGAATAACCTCCCTTCTGTCGACCGTCTCACCGTCACCTCCTACACCAATGGGCTGCTCGGCCCCAGCCAGAAAATGCTCGGCCCGCTGGCCGACGGTGGCACCTTGATCACCGGCACCCCGCCCGGTTGCTGGGGCCCGATGATCACGCCGGCCTTTGAGGGTGGCCATGAAGTGACCCAGCCCGTGTTCATCGCCGGCGCCGACATCGGCGACGCGGTGGCGCTGAAGATCAAGCGCATGCGCGTCACCTCCCTGGCCACGTCCTCGGGGGTCATGAGTTTTGTCGAAGGGCGTTACCACGGCGACCCGTTCGTCGCGAAGTTCTGCTCCAACTGCGGGCAAGAGCATCCCGCCAGCCACGTCGAAGGCATTGGCGATGACGCCATTCGTTGCGATGCCTGTGGCGCCGAGGTCAGTGCGTTTCGTTTCAGCAATGGTTACGTGATCGTTCTGGATGCCGAGCATCAGGTGAGCCTGACGGTCAACCAGGCCGTGGCGGATCGCCTGGCCGGCAAGGCATCGGACATGTCGGCGCTGCCCGAACTGTCTGCCCAGCACTCGATCCTGTCCCTGGCCCGCGCCGATATCCCGGGCCTGGCCGCGCATATGCGCCCATTCCTGGGCAACATCGGCACCACGCCTTCACGGGATCTGCCGGATTCCCACAACTGCGGCGACTTCGGCCAGTACCTGGTGGGCGCGCCCCATCGCTACAGCATGACCCACGATGAACTGCACGCCGCGAAAACCGATGGCCACATGGACACCAATTCCGTGCGCGAAGGCTGCATCCTGATCTGCCCGGTGAAGGTCCCCGGCGCCGGGGTGTACATGGGCGATATGCATGCTCAACAGGGCAATGGCGAAATTGCCGGGCATGCCACCGATGTGTCGGGGGAAACCGAACTGACGGTGCAGGTGATCAAGGGCCTGAGCCTGGACGGGCCGATCCTGCTGCAAAACCTCGATGACCTGCCGCCCATGGCGCGCCCGATGACCGCGGAGCAACGCCTGCGGGTGAAGGCACTGGGGGAGCGCTGGGGCAAGGTGGAGATCGAGGAGAACGCGCCCATCACCTTCATCGGCAGTGGGACCAATCTCAACGTCGCGACAGACAACGGACTGGAACGCGCAGCCGCCGTGACCGGGCTGCCGCTCGACGAAGTGCGCAACCGCGCGACCATCAACGGCTCGATTGAAATCAGCCGCCTGCCGGGAACCGTGCGGGTCACGATCCTGTGCCCGATGCACATCCTTGATCGTATGGGCGTGGGCCAACTGGCCCGGGAGAAATATCAGCTTTGACCCGCCTCAGCGGTACAGCAAGCGCTCCGCCAGCTCATCCGCTACCCGCGCGGGTGAGCGTTTTTCAGCCTGGGCATGGGCGAAGATCTCGGTCAGGCGTGTGCCGATGTTCGACAGGTGCGCGGTGATGGTTTCCAGCTCCGCGCCGCCGTGCTTGAGGGCCACGTAGATCAGCCCACCGGAGTTGATCACGTAGTCCGGCGCGTAAAGAATCCCACGCCCTTCCAACTGATCGGCCACTTGCAGGTTGGTCAGTTGCGCACTGGCGGAGCCGGCCACCGCTGCGCATCGCAACTGCGCGACCGTGTAGCGGTTGAACACCGCGCCCACACCACAGGGCGCAAGGATATCGCATGGGGTGCTGAGCAAGGCTTCGTTGGCAATCGGGTGCGCACCCAGTTGTTCCATGGCCAGTTGCACCTTGCCGTGGTCGATGTCGCTCACCAGCAATTCAGCCCCGGCGGCGTGCAGCTGCTCGGCGAGGGCATAACCGACGTTGCCCAGGCCCTGGATCGCCACGCGCAGACCTTCCAGGTTATCGCTGCCCAGGCGAGCCATCGCGGTGGTGCGGATGCCGGCGAACACGCCCATCGCCGCGTGGGGCGAGGGATCGCCGGCCGCCGTGGTGCTGGTGACATAGCGGGTCTGCTGGGCGATGCAATCCATGTCGGCCACCGAGGTGCCGCTGTCGATGGCGGTGATGTAGCGGCCATCCAGCTGCTCGATGCAGCGGCCGAAGGCTTCAAACAATGCCGCGCGGCTTTCCACATGGGCGGGGCGGATGATCACCGCGTTGCCGCCACCCACCGGCAAACCGGCCAGCGCGGCCTTGTAGCTCATGCCCTGGGCCAGGCGCGCGGCATCCGCCACGGCACTTTCATCGTCGGGGTAAGAGAGGTAGCGGCAGCCTCCAAGGGCGGGACCCAGGCGGCTGTTGTGGATGGCAATGACCGCCTTCAACCCGGTGGCCGGGTCAACGCTCAGGTGCAGCGATTCAAGGCGGGTGCTGTGCATGAGCGCAAACATCGTCAAGCTCCCGAATCACTTCTGGTAGGCGCCAAGTATAGGACTGCCAGCGAAACCCTGCTGAAGCGCGCAGGAATAAGACCACCGGTTTTAAAGGGTTTGCGACATAAACAGGTAGGACCTGTCTTAAGGCACTGGACGAAAGTTCACAGCAAGGCTAAAACGAGACATCCGCCGGAGAACCCAATGAAGCCCCGCGACGCCTTTTTTGCCTGCCTGGAACGCTCACCGCCCGCGCTGTTTGAAGCCGCGCTGTGGATGGCGGCCGAGCACGACCCGGCGGTGGACCCCTTGGCCATCCTGCAGGACTTCAAGGTATTGCAGCAATTGGTCAGCCTCAGCATGCCGATGCTGCCGGCGGATGAACTCGGACAACCGTTGCTGCGGCGCATGAACGACCTGGGGTTCGCCCAGGATGACCACACCCCGCTGCGCCCCGCCGCCGCGCTGCTGGACAAGGTGTTGAAGCGTAAACGCGGGCAGCCGCTGGCTCTCGGGCTGATTGCCCTGGAGCTGGCGCGGCGCCTGGACATTCCGCTGGTGGGCGTCAACTTCCCGGGGCACTTCCTGTTGCGGGTGCCGGGCGCCGATCACCTGCTCGACCCCTGCGGCGGCCGACGCCTGTACCCCAACGATTGCCGCGACCTGCTGACCCGCCAGTACGGGCCCAATCTCAAGTTGCAGGCCGACCACCTGCACACCGCCGAGCCGCGATCGATCCTGCAACGGCTGTCGCGTAATCTGCGCCAGTTGCACCTGTCCAACGACGACCACCTGGCCGCTCTGGTGGATGCCGAACGCGTGCTGGAGCTGGGCAATGCCAGCGCCGCCGATTACCTGGCCCGGGCCAGTTTGTATCAGCGCCTGGATTGCCCGAACGCCGAGCGTTTTGACCTGGAACACGCATTGATGCTCAGCGAAGACCCGATCCAGCGTCTACGCCTGACCGAACGGCTGGGCCATTTGCCGCCGAACTCTGTGGTGCATTGACTGGCGAGCGCACCTGGATAATCAACAACGCCGCTATCACCGCCGGAATCGCGCAGAAGAAGAAAATCTGCTGCACCGGTATGTGCATCGCCAGCAGCAGGCTGCCGAACAGCGGCCCCAGGATCGACCCGAACCGCCCGACACCCAGCGCCCAGCCGGTACCGGTGGCCCGCACGTGAGCCGGGTAGAAGTTACTGGCGAACGCGTTCAGGGTCAGTTGACCGCCGATGATGCAGAAGCCCGCCGCAAACACGCAGGCCACCAGATACCGCGGATTGTCGTGATTCAGCCCCAGCAGGATGGTGCACACCGCAGCCGCTGCCAGCACGCCGGACAGTAGGCGCACTTTGCTTTTGAGCCGGTCGGCAAACCAGGCCATGCCGATGGCGCCCAAGGTCCCGGCGAACAGGAACATCGAGGTCACCAGATTGGCTTCGTTCAGGCCCAAACCGCTTTCCAGCAACAGCGAAGGCAGCCAGCTGATCATGAAATACAGCAGGATCAGGCTGACAAAGAACGTCGCCCACAGCAGTAATGTCGGGCGCGCGTAGCCATGGCGGAACAGCTCCACCACCGTCAGTTTGCTGCCTTGCTCCTGGCGGTTTTCAGCCTCGCTCGCTGGCGGCGGTTGCCAGCCTGGCAGCATTCGCGCGGTGACTTTTTGCAGGCGCGCATACGGCGGCGCATCACGCAGCAGGCGTGGCAGGGATTCGGGCAACATCCAGGCAAGAAACGGAAACAACAGCAATGGCGTCACACCACCGGCGAGGAACACCGCCTGCCAGCCGAAGCTGTCGATAAACCCGGCCGCGACAAAACCACCGGCCGCACCGCCGAAAGAGAAGCCACAGGCGGCGAGCGTCACCATCAATGTTCGCAGGCGGGGTGGTGAGTATTCCGACATCAAGGCCATGGCGCTGGGCATTGCACCGCCCATGCCGATGCCGCAGATAAAGCGGGCGGCCATCAAGGTATTGAGAGAGTTGGCGAACACCATCAGCACCGTGAGGCTGGCGTAGATCAACACACAGCACAGCAGGATGCGCCGCACCCCGAAGCGATCCGCCAGCGGCGTGACGGCCAGGGAACCCAGCGTCAGCCCCAGCAGGTTGGCGCTGAACACCGGGCCGAACGCGGCTTTTTCCAGGCCCCAGTCCCTGGCCAGCGCCGGTACTACGTAGCCCAGGACCTGGGCGTCGTAGCCATCGGTGACCAGCAACAGTGCCAGCAACAGGAGAATCAACCACTGATAGCGCGACACCGGACGGGCGTCGAGTGCCGCACGAAAGCTGGCAATCTGATTGTGCATCGCAAGGGACCTGTATTGTTTTTATATATTTTGGACACGCTGAAGATCACATGTGGGAGCGGGCTTGCTCGCGAAAGCGGTATGCCAGTCAATACATCTGCTGACTGATACACCGTATTCGCGAGCAAGCCCGCTCCCACATTTGGCCGGTGTGAGCCTGGAGATTTATGGGGTATCCGGTTGGTTGGCGGGATGAGCCGCCATGAACGCCGGATGCTGCGCCGCCAACCCCGCCACCCGCTGAATGCGCGGGTACGCCGCCAGCGACACCTTGAACCGCTCGGCCGCATACAACTGTGGAATCAAGAACGTATCCGCCATCCCCGGCTGCTCGCCAAAGCAATAACCCTGATCACCAATCAACTGCTCCACCGCCGCCAGGCCCTGGCTGATCCAGTGCCCGATCCACTCCAGCACCTGCGCTTCATCGTGCCCCCATTGCTTGAGCAGATTCTGGGTACTGGAGTTGTGCAGCGGGTGGATGTCGCAACCGATGACCGACGCCACCGCGCGCTCATGGGCGCGGGTTGCCAGATCCGTGGAGAGCAACGGCACCTGTGGATAACGTTCCTCCAGGTACTCGATGATCGCCGGCGACTGAATCAACACATCACCCTCATCGGTGCGCAAGGCCGGCACGCGACCTTGCGGGTTGATCGCCAGGTACTCCGGCTGATGGTTGGCGCCGCCCTTGGGCACCAGCAGGTTGACCGGCACGGCGGTGAAGTCCAGGCCCTTGAGGGCCAGCGCGATCCGCACCCGGTAGGACGAAGTGGAGCGGTAGTAGGTATAGAGTTCCATGGCCCTGCCCTCTCAGCGCGCCGCGACCACGGTACCCCGGCATTCGCCGAAGCCGATGGAGGCAAAACCGTCGCGGGTGCAGCGGGCACGCAGGATGATTTCGTCGCCATCTTCAAGGAATTTCCGCACCTCGCCGGAGGCCAGTTCGATCGGCTTTTTACCGCCCTCGGTGATTTCCAGCAGGCTGCCGAATTGCCCGGCTTCCGGCCCCGACAAGGTGCCCGAACCGAACAGGTCACCCGCCTGCAACTGGCAGCCGTTGACGCTGTGGTGCGCAACCATCTGCGCGACGGTCCAGTACATGTGTTGGGTGTTGCTCAGGGTCAAGCGATGGGCCGGCAGGTTCTGCTCACGCATCGAGGCGGTGGTCAGCAGCACTTCCAGTTCGATATCAAAACCACCGGCAGCCTGGTCGCGCTTGTCCAGCAAGTATGGCAGTGGTTGCGGGTCGCCTTCAGGGCGCGCCGGCTGTGCCTTGCGGAACGGTTCCAGGGCTTCAGCCGTCACCACCCATGGCGAAATGCTGGTGATGAAACTCTTCGACAGGAACGGGCCCAGCGGCTGGTATTCCCAGGCCTGGATATCCCGCGCCGACCAGTCGTTGAGCAGGCAGAAACCGGCGATGTGATCAGCCGCGTCGCCGATGGCAATCGAGTCGCCCATGGCATTGCCCTGGCCGATCCAGATGCCCAGCTCCAGCTCGTAGTCCAGGCGTGCGCAGGGGCCGAAGGTCGGCTCGGTCTGGCCGGCTGGCAGGGTCTGGCCTTTCGGGCGGCGGACCTCGGTGCCCGACGGGCGAATCGTCGACGCGCGGCCGTGGTAGCCGATCGGCACATACTTGTAGTTGGGCAGCAGCGGGTTGTCCGGGCGGAACAGCTTGCCGACGTTTTGCGCGTGCTCGATGCCCACGTAGAAGTCGGTGTAGTCGTTGATCCTGGCCGGCAGGTGCATCTGGCAATCGGCAGCCGGGTGCAGCGCAGCTTGCAGTTTGCCTTGCTGGTCGCTGCCTTCGGCCAACAGTTCCAGCAGGCGTTCACGCAAGGCCACGCGCGGGCCACGGCCGAGTTCGAAAAACGCGTTCAATTGGCCGCCAGCGGTGGCTTCAACGGCCCGGCGGGCTTCGCCTTCAAAGCATTCCAGCGCGGCGTGCAGATCAAGAATCTGCTCGCCAATCGCCACGCCACTGCGCGGTGCCGAGCCATTAACGCTGAACACCCCCAACGGCAGGTTTTGCAGCGGGAAATCCCGGTGACCGTTGGCGGAAACCACCCAACTGCGGGTGAGATTAGGCTGAGTCATGGGTTATCTCCGATTCGGGTTGAAGGTTGCAGGGAGCGAGGCCCAGCAAGCGTCGTAGGAAGGTTGCAGTTGCGGGCATTCCAGCGCGAACTGTGTAGGACGCAGCACTTGGCTGGTCTCGAACATGAACGCCATGGTGTTATCAATCTTGTGGGGCTCAAGCGTCGCGTTGATGGCTTTGGTGCAAGTCTCGCCATCCGGGCCGTGGGCGCTCATGCAGCTGTGCAACGACGCACCGCCGGGCACGAAGCCTTCAGCCTTGGCGTCATAGGCACCCTGGATCAGGCCCATGTATTCGTTCATCAGGTTGCGGTGGAACCACGGTGGCCGGAAGGTGTTTTCGGCGACCATCCAGCGGGGCGGGAAGATCACGAAGTCGAGGTTGGCCAGGCCGTGCACGCTGGTGGGCGAGGTCAATACGGTGAAGATCGACGGGTCCGGGTGATCGAAGCTCACGGTGCCGATGGTGTTGAAACGACGCAGGTCGTATTTGTACGGCACGTTGTTGCCGTGCCACGCCACCACGTTCAGCGGCGAATGGTCGAGCTGGCAGCCCCACAGTTCACCGAGGAATTTCTGCACCAGCGTGGTCGGTTGCTTGAGGTCTTCGTAATGGGCGACCGGCGTGAGGAAATCCCGTGGGTTGGCCAGGCCGTTGCTGCCGATAGGACCAAGGTCCGGCAGGCGCAGTGGCGCGCCATGGTTCTCGGCGACGTAACCGCGGGCCTGGGCATCCAGCAGTTCGACGCGGAATTTCAGGCCGCGGGGCAGCACGACGATTTCCAGTGGCTCGACTTCCAGCACACCCAGTTCGGTCGCAATGCGCAGGCGGCCCTGTTCGGGAACGACCAACAGTTCGCCGTCCGCGTTGAAGAACACGCGGTCCATCGAACGGTTGGCGCGGTAGTTGTAGATGCTGATGCCCGAGGGTTTTTCCGATCCGGAATTGGCGACCATGCCTACAAGGCCATCGATGAAATCTGTCGGCTCACCCGGAATATCCAGCGGGTTCCAGCGCAGGCGGTTGGGCGTCACAGCGCCCAGCGGTCCACCGGCCAATTGCCGTTCCAGCTTGACGAACGCCGGGTGATTGGCCGACGGCTGGATGCGGTACAACCAGGTGCGCCGGGCTTCGCTGCGGGCCATGGTGAAGGCGGTGCCGGAGAAGAGTTCGGTGTACAGCCCGTAGGGCGCTTTCTGCGGGGCGTTCTGGCCGACGGGCAATGCACCGGGCAAGGCTTCAGTGGCAAATTCATTGCCAAAACCCGATTGGTATTCGAGGGTCATGGATCGTCCTCTGAGCGGAAGTTGTTTTTATCGTAATCCAGTTACGCATAACGTAATTTGATACCTGTTGACCGTCAAGCTATAAAGACGCCCATTCGTCTTTCGGATTCATGCCTTCCATGGAAAAGCCGCCCGCCCCCCGCGACACCGGTAAACAGAAAGTCCGCTCGGCTGAAGTGGGCACCGACATCCTCAAGGCCCTGGCTGAACTGTCGCCGGCCACCTCGTTGTCGCGCCTGGCCGAGCACGTGCAAATGCCGGCGAGCAAGGTCCACCGCTATTTGCAGGCGCTGATTGCCTCGGGTTTTGCCGAACAGAACACCGCCACCAACCATTACGGCCTGGGCCGTGAAGCCTTGCGCGTGGGGCTGGCCGCGCTGGGCAGCATGGACGTGCTGAAAGTCGCCGCCCTGCCCCTGGCGGAACTGCGGGATGAGTTGAATGAAACCTGCTTCCTGGCCGTCTGGGGTAACCAGGGCGCGACGGTGGTGCATATCGAGCCGGCGGTGCGCGCGGTGACGGTGGTCACGCAATTGGGCTCGGTGTTGCCGTTGCTCAGTTCGTCCACCGGGCTGGTGTTCAGTGCGTTCCTGCCGTCGCGGGAAACCGTGGAGTTGCGCGAGCGGGAGATTCAGGCGGGCGTTGCCCATGCGTTGGCGGATGACCAGGAATACGCGACCACCTGTGAGCAGATCCGCCAGCGCGGCTTGCACTTTGTGCATGGTTTGCTGATGCCGGGTGTGGACGCGTTGTCGGCGCCGGTGTTCAACGCGGTCGGGCAAGTGGCGGCGGTGTTGACCGTGGTGGGGCCGACGTCGCTGTTCCATGCCGATGAAGACGGCCCGGCGGCGAAGCGTTTGCTGGCGGCGACCCAGGCGGTGAGTTGGCGCATGGGTTATCAGCCGTAACGCTCAGTATCAGGCACCCAACAGAACAAAATGTGGGAGCGGGCTTGCTCGCGAATGCAGTCTGTCAGTTAAAGCATCAGTGACTGATACACCGCATTCGCGAGCAAGCCCGCTCCCACATTTGATCGTCATTGTTTGACGAATAGTGCATGGCTTCAGGCCATCAAGCCCAGCGTCTTGGCTTTCGCCACCGCCTGGGTGCGCCGCTCCACCCCCAACTTGCTGTGAATCCTCCGCGCATGGGTTTTTACCGTGTGCAGCGAGATAAACAATTGGCTGGCAATTTCCAGATTGGAATTGCCCTGGGCAATCAGTTGCAGCACCTCAAGCTCGCGCTGGCTCAGGGGATTTTCCCCCGCCGCCGCCGGGCATTCCTGCGGTTCCAGCCCCAATGCACTCAACAACCCCGGTTGCCTGAGGCGCAGCTCGCGAATCGCTTGCTGTACCTGGCAACGCCCCGCCAGTTCCAATCCGGCTTCCAGCGAGCGCACGGCCAACGGGCGATCGCCGACTTGCCAGGCCACTTCCCCCAGCACCAAGTGCAACTCCGCTTCCAGGCACAGCATGCCCCGCTGACGGGCGGCCTCCAGTAACGCACTCAGGCGGGCGACAGGCTCTTCGGCGCGATGCAATTTCACTTCGGCCAGCACCTGCAAATATTCAAGCCTGGGGATCAACTCCAGGGTGGCCGGCGGTGCTTGTTTCGCCTTGGGGCCACGGTAGTGCCGCAGCACCCGGGTCACCGCCTCCAGGGTCAGTTCGGCGCGACCCTGTTGCAGCCAGAAATGCCCGCTGAGCAACAGCAATACGGCGCGATAGACGGTGTCGGGCACCTGGCGTTGCTGCATCAGGCGTTCAGCGTCGCGCAACTGGATAAACGCCTGGGCGTAATCGCCCTTGTTGGCGGCCAATAGCGCCAGTCCCAGGTAGCCGTAGAGCACGCGTTTGTCCTGGCTGTGCAGGCACATGCCCAGGCCGGATTCGAAGCATTCGGTGGCCACGGCGTCGTGGCCCTGGCGCAGCGCCAGGTGCCCACGTCGCAAGCAAATCCGCCCCATCAACGGCCCGGCTTTAAGCCGCTGTTGCACCAGCATGCGCTGCACATTTTCCAGCAGGCTTTGGGCCCGATACGGCGCGCCGCGCTGCTCCAGCAACTGCGCATGATCGAGCTCCAACAATGCCTCCAACAGCAGTGAGCCGTGGGAGCGCGCCAGGCACAACGCCTCGCGGTTCAGCGCCTGGGCCACGTCCAGCTCGCCACGCAGCAAGGCTTGCTGGGTCAGGCCCGACAGGCACATCAGGCGCGACGTCCAGGCGCTCTCGGGCAAGTCTTGCAGGGCTTCGAGAAAATGCTCCCGGGCGCGTGCGGCTTCGCCGCCCAGATGCAACAGCCAGCCCCATTGCGCCTGCCAGCGGGCCAGCAGATAACGCTGCAGGTGCGCGGTCGGTTGCGGAGTGAAACGCGCCAGTTGGTCAATGCACAACGCCGCCTGGTCGAAACGCCCGGCAAACAGCAACGCCGCCGTTACCAAGCCCACCAGTTGCGCCGAGCCCAGCATCAATTCATCACCATGCTGCTCATGCAGGCGCAACAACAGCACCGCGTTTTGCTGGCGGAACAGGTCTTCAAAACTGAAATGCTGCAACAGGCTTACAGCCACTTCGTACTCTTCGGCCTGCAACGCTTGCTCAAACGCTGCTTGCCAGTCCTCGGCGGCGGTAAACCATTGGCACGCGCGCCGGTGCCAGGAGCGCCTGGCTGGCCAGGGTTCGGCGCGCATCAGTTGGGCCAGTGGCGGGAAGACTTGCAGCCAGTCGGTGGACTCCTCCCAGGGCTCGATAAAGGCGCCCAGCGTCTGCAAGTCTCGCAGGTAGTCGCCACCGTCACCAAAGCCGAACAAGTGGTCACACAAGCTCGGGTTGAAGCGTGGCAGGTGCGCGAGCACGCGCCAGGCCTCAGCCAATTCCGGCGCCAGGCCCGTGAACAACTCGTGTTGCAGGTAGTCGAGCAAGGTTTTGTCCGGGTGCCCGTCGCCTTCAAGCAGTCCGATACGCACTCCGGCGCACCAGCCGGCGCTGAACTGCAACACCTTGTCGGCGCTGGGCCCGGCCAAGTGCTGGATTTCGCTGGGGTCAAACGCCAACTCGGCAGCGCTGCATTCCCACAGTTCATCATCAAGCAACAGCCGGGGCCAGTTGCAGGCCGGCCGCCGCCGCGCGCCGATCCACCAGGTCAAGGCCGGGCTGCTGGCGGCCAGAATGCGGTCAAGCAACCCATCCAGTTCAGGCGCCGGCACGCGGCAGAAGTCATCGAGAAACAACCAGGCCGGCGCTTGCCAGCGGTTCAGGGCCAGCAGCAACGTGGGCTCATCAACAAAGTCGAGGCCAAGGCTTTGCGCCAGGCGCTGACACAAATCCGAGGCCACGCCATTCAGCGGCAACCAGTACACCTGGCACTGCGAAGGCGCCTGCGACGCGCACTCGGCGAGCAATGCACTCTTGCCACTGCCGGCCGGGGCGCAGAGCAACTTCACCCGTGCCGTGGCGTTGAGCAGCGGCACGGCCAGGCGCGGGCGCAACAGATGATGGGGAGACAAGCGTGGCATGAATCCAGGACGATCCAGACAACGGGTCATGGCGGTCATTACTGCGTCCCTGTTTTTTATTATTAGGCGGCGTGCGCCCTACCCTAGTCCTGTGGCTGGCGGTTGTTGAGGAGTATTCAGCAGGCTGATTGGCGGGCATAAAAAAGCCGGGAGCCAAAAGGCCACCCGGCACTCGTTCTAAAGGTGGAACACCGTAAATGTGGGAGCGGGCTTGCTCGCGAAGGCGGTGTATCAGTCACTGATGCTTTAACTGACAGACCGCCTTCGCGAGCAAGCCCGCTCCCACAGTTTCATCGCATTTCAATCAGGTTTTAGCGCACGCCTTCCGAGCGCAATGCTGCCGGCGTGTAGTCGGCCGCCTTGGCCGCAAAGCCGAACACAAAGCTGCTCTTCTCTTCGTTCTTCATGCCCAGGGCGATGTAGCGCCCGGCGATGATGTCGTACAGGGTTTCGACGGTGTAGGCCGGCACCTGATGGTCGTAGTAGAACTGCGCGTGACCTTCAGCAACACGCCACAGCTGGCCGCGGCCGTCGTAGTGGTCCACCAGCGCCACCTGCCAGCTGTCTTCGTCGATGTACATGTGGCGCTTGGCGTAGATGTGCCGTTCGCTCGGCTTGACCGTGCCGATCACTTCCCAGACCCGGTGCAGCTCGTAGCGGGTCAAATCCTGGTTGATGTGGCCGGCCTTGATGATGTCGTCGTACTTGAGGGTCGGCGAGTCGAGCTTGTAGCTGTTGTAGGGAATGTACATCTCCTTCTTGCCCACCAGCTTCCAGTCGTAGCGGTCGGGGGCGCCGGAGAACATGTCGAAGTTATCCGAGGTGCGCAGGCCGTCGGCCGCAGTGCCCGGCCCGTCGTAGGCCACTTGCGGCGCACGGCGTACCCGGCGCTGGCCGGCGTTGTAGACCCAGGCCAGGCGCGGCTCCTTCACCTGGTCGAGCGTCTCATGCACCAACAGTACGTTGCCGGCCAGGCGCGCCGGGGCGGTCACCGATTGTTTGAAGAAGGTCAGTACGTTGGCGCCCTTGACCGGGTCCATGTCCGGGATCAGTTGCGGCACGGCCACTTCTTCCTCGAAACGGATCGGCGTGTAGCTGCCGTTGGTCTGCGGCGTGGCCTGGGTGATGATGCGGCGCAGGTTCCCGCCGTGGTAACGGGTGATGTGGTTCCACAGCACTTCCACGCCATTTTTCGGAATCGGGAAAGCGTAGTAGCGGTTGCCGGTGAAATTTTCCAGGCCATTGCCGTCGTTGATCGCGTGTACGTTGAGCGCGCTGCGCTTGATCGACTCGTAGATCTCCGGCGGCAGGTTGACCGTGCGGTGGGTCGGGTACACCGGAATCTTGTAGGTTTGCGGGTAGCGCTTGAACATCGCCACCTGGCCTTCGGACAGTTTGTCCTTGTACTTGTCGACCGTAGCGGCGGTGATCACGAACAGCGGCTTTTCATTGGCGAACGGGTCAGCGAGGAAACCCTTGCTGTCCACCGCCCCGGCGTTTTTCGGGATACCACCGGTCCATGCCGGGATCGAACCATCGGCGTTACCGGCCTTCTCGGCGCCCACCGGGGTCAGGGTAGTGCCGAGCTTGGCCGCTTCTTCCGGCGACACTGCGGCCATCACGTTGGCGGCCAACAGGCTCAGGGCCAACACCCCGCATTGCAGAATCATTTTGCGCATAGTCTCTTGTCCTTACTTAAGCCAAATCAGAAGTTCACGCCAAAGCTGAGGGCGATGAAGTCGCGGTCGGTGAGGGTGTTGTAGTCACCGCCAAAAAAGTCGGTGTAGCTCAGGCTCGCGGTGTAGGTGTTGCGGTAGTCCGCATCCACGCCGACGCTGATGGCCTTGGCGCCTTCGTTGAACAGGCCGTTGGGGCCGTAGCCGCTGACGTCCTGGGACCACGACACGTTGGGCTTGAGGTTGACCCCGGCGAATACGTTGTTGTAATCGAGGATGGCCCGGGCGCGATAACCCCAGGAGTTGGCCGTGACAAACCCATCGGTGTCGCCGCCGAACCCGTACTGGCCGTAGACCGAGTCACGGCCATAACGCAGCTTGGATTTCGCCTCCAGCCCGCCGACGTGCACAAAGGCCGCCTCGCCCACCAGGGTCAGGCGTTCGGCGCCCAGTACCTGGTCGAAGAATTGGGTCATGGTGCTCTGGATCTGGGTGATTTCCTTGCGGCGGTAGCCGGCGTTGTCGGCACCGAAGGAACTGCTGATCGGTGAAGCGGCGTTGCCGGCAATCGGGTTGACCAGGGCCAGCGTCAGGTCGGTGGTGTTGAGTTGTACGGGGGCATTCGGGCGGTAGCTGATTTCGCCGGTCCAGGCGGTGCCGGTGGGCAAGGTGGTGGAGAAACTGGCACCGAACAGGCGGATGTTTTCCGGGTAGTCGAGGTAATACTGGCCGCGACCGAGCATCGTGCTTTGCGCCAGGCCGGCCCCGGTACCCGGGGCGATCCCGTTGGCCGCGTTGGCAATAGCGCCAATGGTTGCCAGGTTGGTGTTGGCGGTGATGGTACCGACGGTGGGCGTGCGGCTGTGATAGTTCATGAAGTACAGGCCGTACTCCGTGTCATCCCCCAGCCAGCGCAACGCCATGCCGAACTGGCCGCCATCGCGCGCCTCGCGGTCTTTTGCACGCTGCACCACTACGCCTTCTTTCGTAACCTGGAAGCCCTGGCCAAACGCCGCCGCCACCGGTTGCAACGGCGCAATCGCCGGGCTGCCGACGGTGTAGTTGCCGTTACAGCCGTGGGCCACCACGTCGTTACCGAAGAAGGTGCCGCAGTTGTCCACCACGGTGTTTTCCCAGTTCAACTGGTAGAAACCTTCCACGCTCAACTGGTTGGTGAGGCTTTGGGAGGCGAACACCATGTTGACCGGAATCAGGCCCTCCTTGATCTCGGCGCCAGGGCGGCGGAACGCGGAAACGTCGATGGGGTTGATGCTGTTGATGGAGTTGCCGATGAACGTACTTTCCCCCCAACTGACCACCTGTTTACCGACGCGCACGTTGCCCGGCAAATCGCCGATGGAATAATTGTGATAGACAAATGCATCGAGTAATTCGTAGCCGGAAGAGCGCGCGCCTTCGTCGCGGTGGTTATTGCTGATCTGCTTGAATTCGCGGTCTTCGTCCTGCAGTTCGAAGTCGTACCAGTACTTGCCGCGCACGAACACGCCGCTGTCGCCGTACTTGAGTTCCAGGTCGTGGATGCCCTTGAAGATCTTGGAGAAGGTCTCACCCTTCTTGAAGTTCAGGCGACCATCATCGCCGGTGGAAGCCTGGCCCGTTCCGCCGTTGGGAATGCCCACCAGCTTCTTGTCGGCATCGCGCATGCCCCAGCTGGCACCGACCGACAGCGAGGAATCGAATTGCCCTTCGATCTCGCCGATGTTGAACGAAACAGCCTGCGCCTGGGCACAGCAACCCAAAGCAACCGCAGCGGCCAGCGCCTGTGGCCTGAAGATGGCGCGCATTGTTGTTTTTGTCATGCGTCTTCCCCGGTGGTGTGACAGAAGGCCCCACCCTACTGCCCGCGATCAGGAGCGATAAGCGCACCAAGGAGGTATTCGTGTTGTCGCTCGAAAGGATGAGAGGGCGCTCTGGCCGGGGTCTTGGAGAGGCCATGGACGAGATGGATGAAGGATTATCAGGAGGATGGATGAGGTGTTATTGCCACTGTTGCGGGTTTGGTAACAGTCCTTGTCTCGAATCGCTATTTTTCATTTTGTAACAAAAGCCTATTCTTGCCTGGCTTTCAGGGCAAACCGCCCGCTTCCAGAACCTGGAAGAACAGCCAGTTTTTTATGGATTGATCAATATTTTCAATCTGTTACCGGTGTTCACTGACGTTGATTTATTGCTCCTTGATCAAACGTCTTACTTCAGCCGCTGCCTTTGCAGCGGCTTTTTTTATGCCTGAAATAAAGCGGGGCGCCATGGCGCCCCGCTTGATTAAAACTTTTTCACGTAATGATCACAGGCTGTACTTCTGCAGGTTGGCCATCATCTCCTTCAAGGCCTCGATGTTGTCCTTGGGGTGAGCGGCCCCGTCGAAGTCACAGATTTGCTGCCAGTGGGCGGCGACATCATCCGGGGAGAACCCGGCTTCAGGATCAAACCCAACCCCCAGGCTGCGCTCCCAGCGGGTCTTGCCGATCCAGCCGCCGCCCACCTCAAACAGCCCGGAGGTTTCCTGACACGCCTCGCTGCCCAGGTACACCACCAGCGGGCTGATCAATTCCGGCTTGAGGCGTTCGAAGACTTGCGGCGGGATCAGGCCTTCGGTCATGCGTGTACCACCGGTGGGGGCGATGGCGTTGACCAGGATGTTGTTCTTGCGGCCTTCCAGCGCCAGGGTGCGGGTCAGGCCGTACAGGCCGAGCTTGGCCATGCCGTAGTTGGACTGGCCGAAGTTGCCGTAGATACCGGAAGTGGAGGCGGTGAAGATCACCCGGCCGTAGGCTTGTTCACGCAGATGGGGCCAGGCGGCGCGAGTGACTTTGTAGGCGCCTTCGACGTGTACGCGGTAGACCAGGTCCCAGTCGCTGTCTTCCATTTTGTGGAAGGTTTTGTCCCGCAGGATCCCGGCGTTGTTGACGACGACGTCGATGCGGCCGAAGGCGTCGAGGGCGTTCTGGACGATCTTGTCACCGTCGGTGACGGAGTCGTGGTTGGCCTCGGCGATGCCGCCGGCTTCGCGGATTTCGGCCACTACGCGGTCGGCCGCCGAGGCGTTGGCGCCTTCGCCCTGGGTTGAGCCGCCAAGATCGTTGACCAGGACTTTGGCGCCGTGTCTGGCGAACAGCAGTGCGTGGGCGCGACCCAGTCCGCCGCCGGCACCGGTGACGATCACGACCTTGTCTTGGAACTGCACAGGCTCACTCATTGGGGACTCCAGGGGTGGTTAGGGGTGGATGGGTTGAGTGTCAGGCACGGGGCCTGGGGTCACAATAAATACGGCTGGGGGTGAATGGTGCGCGATAAGGCTGGGGGATGATTGGTGTGGGTTAGATGGGGGACATATCCGTTATTTAGGTAACGGCGGCTTATGGTTCCGCTCTTACAGCGGCTCACTTTTGAACAGCGCAAAAGTAAGCAAAACGCTCTTGCCCCACCACTCGGCACCTCGCCTAGGCTCGGTGTGCCCTCACTCCGGCTTTGGACCG